>JAAZLA010000089.1 GCA_012799545.1 Treponema sp. | reverse complement strand
TCGAGTATTTGTTTTTGTGTTGTTTCTTTGAAAAACCAATTGATAAAAATCGATGCTGCATCGGTATTTTTTGAATGCCTATACATACCGAGGTAGACAATATCATCTATGACAGGAATTTTTTGATTGGCTTGGAGCCAGCGAAAATCGAGGGTTTCGATTTTATCGACTGGTAAATCTAAAAAATGGTTTGAATGTGTATAGGCAAAAAGTGAGCGTTTTTGGAGTACTTGTTGATAAAAAGGCGTGTAGAGATACTTAAAGGCAAAATCCTTTTCGCTATTTGTCGAGTCGTTTGCTGTTTCTGTCCAATCTTGCATATATGCTAAGGTTTTTTTGAGCGCTTCATCATCCCAAGAAAAGGATCGTCCCTGCTCTTTAAAATCGACGTTTTGCAGTTTTGCTATTTCGTATAAAAAATCCTGGTTCCAGTTTAAGCCATAGCCCATCTTATTGTAGGTGCGCCCGTCTTTTTTTTCATTATATTCAGCTGCAATATCACGTATTTGGTCAGGTGAAAGAAGATAGTTTTCGCTTATGAGGTTTGCATTTTCTTTAGAAAAAACTATTGTCGGTAGATTAAAGGAAACGGGGATGAGATATTGTGCATCGTTTATTTGTCCCGATTCTAAAAGTTGTGTGTAAAAAATAGAACGGTTCAGTTTTAGATCACTAAACATATAGTCGAGTGAGGATGTGAATTTTTTTGTTTGCGAATTTTTAAGCCACGATCCAATAAGCAAATCAGGAAATGGCTCGCCTTTTGCCAATGGAAAAAGACGAGCAAGGTTTTTTTTGTATACAATGCTCACCTTACAAACTTCTTGACTTGTGTTGAAAAGTTCTGCATATGAGGCAAACTCAGCTCTATCTGTCCAGATAACGACAGGATTTTTATAGACTCGTTTGCAACTTGTTACATACAGGCTGAGGGACAGAGGAATAAGGAGACATATAAAAAAAGAGCTATATTGCAAAAAATATCTTGTTTTCTTCTTTTTTTTACTTTTCATTCTGCTTGAGATTCTCAGCCTCCTCATAAATTGCGGTAAATACGTTTTCGATATCTCTTTTATCTACGCTTGAAAAGGCAACTCGAAGATGTCTTTCATCGATGGAAATAGTGCCGATTTCTCTTTTGTGGAGCAATACTTGGCGTAATTCTTCTGCATCGATACCTTCGCAGCGGAAACTCATAAAATAGCCTGAATTAAAGGGGAGGGGGCGAAGAATTTCATGATCTTTTTTTGTTTCCAAAAAGGATTTTACCCTTTTGTACCGTCCCTTAAGTATCTCTTTTAAAGCTTTTTTTTCGTCTTCTAAGCTTGCTTCTTGAAACATTTTGAGCATGATGGATTGTGAAGCGGTGTTGCTACAAGATACAGATGAACGAATTGCGCCCATAAGTTTTTTTTCAATTGCTGCAAAATGTGCATCGCTTAAGCCTTTCCCACCAAAGGTCAAAAAGCCTGTTCGAAAGCCCCAAACATAATCTTCTTTGGTTGGTCCATCGATTTTAACTGCAACGACGTTTTCATGAATATCAGAAAGATAGGCAAATAAGGATTGTCTGTCTATTTCTTCTTCGTAGGCTAAGCCAAAATAGGCATCGTCGCACCATATGAGCATTTTCGTTCCTTTTTCAGCAAAATTTTTTATAAGTGCGCATATATCTTCTGCTTCTTTAACACTCGGAGAATAGCCTGAAGGGTTTTGAGGGAAGTTTAAAATAATTTTTACAATGCCTGTTTTAGCTTCTTCTTCAAGTGCTTCTGTAAAGGTTTCTAGGTTAAAACCGCCTGAAAAAGAGTCGCCCCAAAACATAGGAAATTGCTTGAGTTTTGCATTGCTTCTTGCCTCTACGATGAGTCCGTAGTTATCCCAGCAGGGGTCACAGGCGAGTAGCACTTCATCTTCATCGAGAAATAAATCACAAAGCACTGAGATGCCTGCGGTGAGTCCAGGAACAACAACAGGAAGCGAAATCGTTTTATTTTTGAGAACGGGATTTTTTTTGATTATCTTTGTCTTCCATGCCTCTCGAAGTTCAGGTAGACCTGCGGTTGGTGCGTAGGCAACCGTTTCTGAAGAGTTGAGATAGGGAAAATGTTTTTGTATACAAGGTAAGATCGCAGGTTTTCCATCATTTACGGTGATACCGACGGTTGCGTTTGCTTTTTTCCCCTGTTGTTTTGCTTCTGCACTTTGTGCAATGATACCTTTAGGGAAGTATAATCGTTTTCCTAAAGCCGATAAAAAAGAATCTACAGGAGAGTCTTGTAAAATTTCATTTAATTCTTGTGCTAAAAAGTGTAACATGATAGTCTATATTACTATAAAATATATGTACAATGTCAATGGGCAAAAGAGTTTCTAAGGGGGAATAATGTCCGATATAAAGAAAAATCCTCTTTTTTTAGAGGTAAAAGATATACTCGATAATGCAAAGAAAGAGATGGCAAAGCGTATTGTCGGTCAAGAAGAGGTTGTCGAAGGAGTCCTTACAGCCTTGGTTGCAGGAGGACATGTGCTTTTGGAAGGTGTTCCGGGACTTGCAAAAACGCTTATTATAAAAAGCTTTTCCGATATCAGCGGGCTTGACTTTAAGCGCATACAATTTACGCCAGATCTCCTTCCTGCTGATTTAGTGGGAACTCTCATGTACGATCAGCAAAATGGGCAGTTTTATCCGCGAAAGGGACCTGTTTTTACAAACCTCTTACTTGCCGATGAGATAAACCGTGCACCAGCTAAGGTGCAATCGGCCTTGCTTGAGGCAATGGCAGAGGGGCAGGTAACAATAGGGGATACAACGCATCTTTTGAGCGAGCCTTTTTTTGTTATGGCTACGCAAAACCCTATCGAGCAAGAGGGAACCTATAATCTACCAGAAGCTGAACTCGATAGATTTTTGCTCAAAATATTAGTCAATTATCCGAGTGCAGAAGAAGAAATGAAAATCGTAAAAAACGGAAAAGACCCGCTCAAAATTCCCGTGAACATTGTCTTTACGAGTGAAAACTTAGAAAAATGCAAAGCGGCGCTCTCTAAAGTGCATTGTGACGATAAAATCATCGAATATATTGTCTCTCTTGTTGCAGTAACTCGCCCTGAAACGGAGAAAAAATCTGCCCCCTTGCGAGTCAGCTCGGCAACCGCTTCTATAAAGAAAGGCGATGACATACTTCGCTATATTTCTTTTGGTGCCTCACCCCGTGCAAGCATCGCGCTCTGTCTTTGTGCGAAGGTACAAGCGCTTTTTGAAAGCCGCGATTTTGTTTTACCCGAAGATGTAAAAAAAGCCGCCCTCCATGTATTACGCCACCGCCTCGTTCTTTCCTACGAAGCCGCTGCCGATGGGATAAGTGCTGATGCCCTTATTTCAAAAATTTTGACCTATATGCCAACGCCGTGATTTTTTTTGTTCATAGCATTTTGGACTTTGATGAAGAGCCAATGAGGCTCTGTCCCCATTGGCATGGTATATTCCTATAAAGAAGAACATAATGAAGAAAAATAAAGATGAAATACAGTATACTTCCTTACAAAAAAAAGCTATGCACCTGCGTTTGCAGTCGCTTTCGCTTTCTCAGGGGCTTAAACAAGGCTCTTTTCAATCTTTATATAAATCTCAAGGAATAGAATTTTCGGGAGTTCGTGAGTACCTTCCCGGAGACGACATTCGTTCTATTGATTGGAATGTAACAGCGAGAATGGGAAGGACTTTTGTAAAAACCTATGAAGAAGAGAGAGATTTGCATGTTTTTATTATTCTTGATGCTTCCCTTTCTATGGCGACAGGAGCAAATGGTTTGAGTCGTTTAGAAAAGGCAAAAGAAGTAGCATCCTTGTTGAGTTTTGCTTGCGAACATATTTCTAGCCCCTTAGGGGCGGTTATTTTTGGGGCTTCGATTTTATTTTCATGTGGACAGAAATCGGGAAAAGAGCATACGATGTACTTGCTTTCAAAAATAAGTAAGACGGGTCTTGATGATACGAGAGGCTCTGCTTTGACAAATGCCCTTCGCGGGGCTGCAAATCTTTTGAAACGCCGCTCTTTAGTCTTTGTTATCTCCGATTTTCGTGTCGGAGATTATGAAGGCGACCTATCAAGGCTTGCCCTCAAACATGACCTTGTTGCAATACGCCTCAGCGATGAAAGCGATTTTCACTTCCCTTCTATGGGCTCTGTCCCCTTTGTTGACCCTGAGTCTTTAGAAAGACAAGATTTCCCGCTTTCGAGCGCATCATTTAAAAAAGCTTGGAGGGATTATGGAATGGCACATATTGAACTCTGGCGTCAAATGTGCAAAAAACGAGGAGTTAAAACAATTGAAATGTCCTTACAGGATGATAGTTTACTTGTTTTGGAGCGGTTTTTTTCTGTGGTGAGGAAAAAATGAAAAAAAAGAGCTTGTTTTTTTTGTTTTTACTGAGTTTTCAAATCCTCTGTCCCCCAAAAAACACAAAAACTTGGGCAGAAGAAGGTTTCACGGACAATTCTCTTTCTTTTTATATTAGTCCAAAGGAAAGCTATGTTGGAGATGAGGTGCAATTGTACTACGAGTTTTTTCCTCCTGCCGATTTTCCTTCTTTTTTTCTAACTAATAAAATTTTCTTAGAGAAACCTCAGTTTTCTCTTTTTGGCTCCTATGATTGTGAGCTACAAAGTATTGAGATAGTCCAGACGCATAAAAAAGGGCTAGAAAAATCCTATGCTCTATCTATTTACTTTATCCCCTTTGTAACAGGGGTGGTTGAAATACCTGAGTTTGATTTACGTGAGCTTTTAGCCCATGAAACGCAAAAGACGAAGGAAGATTTTGGTGCAAGCGCTATACCCATAAAAATACCGCAGTTCGAAATACAAAAAATTCTAAGTATATATCCTGATAGCAGTTTGCGTCCTATGCGTGGTATTATTTTATTGCCTGGAACGAGTGTTTTTATCTATCTTTTGCTTGCGATTTTAATAGGAATCAGTATTTTTCTTTTTTATATAGGCTATGCAGCTAAAAAAATACGATTTTCTTTTTTTGGGCTTTGGAAGCGTCTTTTTTATTTTTTTTATGTGTTTGGAATAAAACGAAAAATAAAAAAACTACTGAAAAAAAATATTCGCCTAGGGGAGTTTTCTCAAATCGTGCATAGATATCTCTGTTTGTATTTAACAAAGCGCTTTGGTATTGATTTTTCTGCGGCGACAAATACGGAAATTCTGCAAACTATTCGAATGAGTCAGGAAGGTTTATTGAGCGAAAAAGAAGAAACTATTTTATTTGACATACAGACTCTGTTTATTCGGCTTGACTTTCTTCGATTCTCACTTGAAGGACCCGAGAACAAAGGAGAAGAAGAGAGGGAGAAAAAAGAGCGCGTTTTTCAGCTTTTAGGGCTTATTGCAGAAATGGAGAGTCAACATGTTTGAATTTGAAAATATTTTTGCTCTGTTATTTTTATTTTGTCTTCCTCTCTATATTGTTTTGAAAAAAAAGGGTTTTCTTTCAAAGCCTTCTTTTTATCTTAGTTTTTCTGACTGGCGGGGTTCTTCTTTTTCCTGGAAAAACCCTTTGTATAAGATTTCGCATTTGCTTACAAAGGTTTCTTTTTATCTTGCCTTTATCCTCGTTGTTCTTGCGCTGGGAAATCCAAGTCTTACAAGGCAAGAGAAAGTCTATACTTCAAGTGGAACTAAAATTCTTTTTGTCTTAGATACGAGCCCTTCGATGGCTGCCCTTGATATGGCGGGGGTGAGTCGCCTTGAGCTTGCCAAGGAAATTATTGCAGTGGTTGTTTCCCAAATGAAGGGAACAGCCTTTGGTTTAGTGGCAATGGGAAGCGATGCTCTGTCCCTCGTCAGTCCTACTGAAGACCACCGTTTTTTTATGGACCAACTATATCAGATAGAGATAGGGGAACTTGGCGATGGTACAGCGATTGGCGTAGGGATCTCAGCTGCGATGTATCATCTTGGTTCCAGTTATACGAGTTCGCGATGTATTGTGCTTTTGACCGATGGGGAAAATAACGGTGGCTTTATTCATCCTTTGACGGCGACTTCTCTTGCAGCTGAGGAAAATATTGTGATACATACGATAGGACTCGGTACAATCGGCACCGTTCCGATAGAATATACCGACGCTCAAACAGGGAAAAAATACTCAGGCTATCTAGAGTCGCGCTTTGACGATGTTTTGTTAGGTGCTATTGCTTCTGAAAGCGGTGGTAGCTATTTTAGAGCTGATTCTGCGGCCTTGTTAAAAGATGCTCTCATGCAAATTGTAAAAGAGGAAGAAATATCACAAACCTATTATATGGAAGAAAAGAAAGAGTATTTTTATGAAAAATTTTTATATAGCGCATTTGCCTTTCTTGTTTTTGCTTGGATTATAAAGCGTTTCTATTTGAAGGAAATCTTATGATACAATTTGAAAGACCTCTGTTACTTTTTTGCATTTTACTTCTTTTTCCCGCACTTTTATTTTTTTCTTTATACGCAAGAAAGTTTTTTCAAAACCTATTGTTTATAGAGCAAAAAAATCTTCCAGGCAAATCTCGTGTTAAAGTAAAAATTGTTTTGCGTAGTGTATTTTTTTCTCTTGCGTGGATATGTTTTGTATTTGCCTTGAGTGGACCTTCTTGGGGAATGAAGGCAGAAGCTGTGCAAAAATCTGGAGTCGCACTGAGCTTTGTTTTTGACATTTCGCATAGTATGGAAGCCCTGGACTCAAGGATGGGTACTGGCAGCTTGGGAGAAGAGATGTCAAGACTTTCCCATGCTTCTGACTGGGCAACAGCTTTATTGTCTAAGATAACTGGTAAAAATCAAAACCCCAATGTTTCAGTAGTGATAACGAAGGGTGAATCCTTTGTTAGCCTACCGTTTTCACAAGATTATCATTCGTTTTACTCTTATGTTTCGATTTTAAATCCTTATCTCATGACCGCTCCAGGTTCTCACTTGGGAAGTGGTATTCGCTCTGCAACTCGCTCCTTTCCAGCAAACCATGCTCGTTTTGCGAGTATTATATTGTTGACAGATGGCGATGACACAAGGGGCGATCTTGAAGAAAGCATTAGTGAAGCGCTTTCTTACGGAATAAATGTACTTATTGTAGGTTTTGGCTCTCTCGAAGGGACAGAGGTGCTTTCTGGTGGCAGTAGACAAAGACAGGGGGAAGGGACAGAGGTTCATACGAGTTTAAAAGAAGCGTCCTTGAATGAAATTGTATCTCGATTGAAGGCAAAATATCCGCTTCATTCAAACTCTGTGCATTACTTTCCCGCTCGTGATGCAAGCTCTTTAGAAAAACTTGCATCGATTGTAAATCCAAAACGAGACTCTGGTGACAAAATGCTTACAAGTTATACTATAAAACCAATACAACGACATCTCGAATGTCTTTTTCTGAGTTTAGTTTTTTTTATTTTTGCCTTAGTTTTTTCACAGTGGAATTTTAAAAAACAAGAAAAAACGCTTTCTATTTTGAGTCTTTTTATTTTATTTCCCTTGTTTTTTACTTCTTGCTCTTTTCCCATGAAAGATGCAGCCTTGTTGCTGGAGGGAGCTTTCTATACAAACCAAGATGCCTATGACAAGGCTACTTTTTCGTTTATAAAGGCCTTGGAAAGGGCGGATCAAGATGAAAATGATTTTTTGAAACAGTATGCCTTGTATAATCTTTCTTATACTTACATGAAACAAAATGAACATGAAAGTGCACAAAAGCGTTTGAAACAAATAGATGTAGATGCACCTGATCAGCTTTTATTTGCACGTGCCTATAATCAAGGTATTATTGCATATGAAAAGGGTGAGTTTCCAGAAGCTTTTTCGTATTTTAAAGCAGCTCTTTTGGTGCAACCAAAAAACCGTGATGCAAAAATCAATTTAGAGCTTGCCTTACAACAAAGAGCTGAAGTAAAACCTCTTGGCGCATCTTCTTTGTCAGAACTTACAGAGTCAAATGAACCAAGCGAGGCGCATAAGTCTGTTTTTACCCTGATAAGAGAAAATGAAGAGAATCACTGGAAAAACCGTGTTGTGCCAAATGGAGATGAAGATGTTTTGGATTACTAAGAAAAGATTATCTATGTTATTTTGTTTTCTCTGGTTTTTTGCTTTGTACGCGCTTGATATTGACTTGTTTCGCTTAGTACAAAAAAATGCCTTTACAAATGAAACCCTTGTTTTTCGCACTATTATTGAAGGCGTTCCTCCGACGCAAATAGATCTAACGGTACAGAGCTTACCACAAAATGTCTCCTTTGTTGGCTCAAAAAAAGAAAAAATCATATATAATGGGCTTGAATCTTCAAGCGTGGAACTCCATTTT
>JAAZLA010000088.1 GCA_012799545.1 Treponema sp. | reverse complement strand
CACGATGACAAAGGAAATCATTTTTGCAGGCTTTGGTGGACAAGGCGTCATCCTCGCGGGAAAGGTACTCTGCCTTGCCTGTATGAGCGATGGAAAATCAGTCTCCCATATTCCCGCTTACGGAGCTGAGATGCGAGGCGGCACCGCGAATTGTTCGGTTATTATTTCTGATGAAGACATAGCCTCTCCAGTTATCGATAAAAGCGACATCGTTATTGCATTGAATAAACCTTCAATGGTGAAATTTGAAAAAAGCTTAAAAGAAAACGGCTTACTCATTTATAATACATCCCTTATCGACTCAAAACCGAGCCGAACAGATATAAAAACGCTTGGCATCCCTGTGAATGCTATGGCAGAAGAAAGCGGTAACCCACGTGGAATCAATATGGTTGTCCTCGGCGTTCTGGCAAAACTTTTTCCCGAAATGCTTTCAAAACATGCACATTTTACCGCCGCCCTCGATCAGGCAATCTCTGAGCGAAATAAAAAGTTTAATCCCTTGAATATTGCAACGATTGAAAGCGCATATGCAAAAGACTATGTTTTAGAGTAAGGAAGAAAAATATGGAAAATAAAAACAGCCTTGGAAAAAAAGTACAGTTATTTAGAGAGATGCGAAACCTCTCCCTTGAAGAAGTGTCAAAACGAAGCGGACTGTGTATTGATGAAATAGAAAAAATAGAAAACGGAGACCTCATACCATCTCTTACACCGCTTATTAAAATTGCCCGTGTTTTAGGAACACGACTCGGCTCCTTTCTCGACGACGATGAAAATCTCGGTCCCGTTGTTACACGAAAAGAAACACATACATCAATTACCCGTTTTTCAAACAGAGACGGAGCGGTAAGCTCAGACTTGGATTTTTTCTCCCTTGCACAAAACAAAACATCCCGACATATGGAACCCTTTTTAATAGACATTCATCCATTGTCAGAAAAAGAATACCGAATGTCATCACACGAAGGCGAAGAATGTATCTACGTGCTCTCTGGTTCTATTGAAGTAAAATATGGCAGCGAAACCCATGTGTTAAACGAAGGCGATAGCATCTATTATGATTCGATAGTCGAACATCATGTACACTCAGCATCTGGAGAAGCCGCACGAATTTTAGCGGTTATTTACACCCCAGCATAAAAAAATGCAACGAAGTCGAATAGCCCCTAGCTAGATTAAACCCATGATGAGTTTGTGGGCGACGGAGCCGGGCTTGGGAATTGAGGGAAGCTTGTCGCGCGAAAACCAAGCAACTTCTTGAATTTCGCTTTCTTGTATCTGTATATCGCCAGATTTATACTCCGCTTTAAAAGCCATCATCAACTGATCGGGAAAGGGCCAACTTTGACTGGTAATATAGCGAATATTTGAAACAGCAATGCCGACTTCTTCTTTTATCTCTCGTGCAACCGCTTCCTCAGCGCTCTCACCTTGCTCGATATAGCCCGCGAGGCAGGTAAAAACATCGGTATTGCGGTTTTTGTGTCGTGCAAGTAAGATTGTATCGTTTTTTTCTACAAGAATAATAACCGCTGGTGAAATACTCGGATAGAAGGTTTCCAAACAAAGCGCACAGTGCAAGGCTGTTTCAAATTTATCTGGTTTAAGAGGAAGCCCACAGTGGGAGCAGTACTGCGTCCGCTCCCGCCAGAGTAAAAGCGCATGGGCACGTGCTAT
>JAAZLA010000087.1 GCA_012799545.1 Treponema sp. | reverse complement strand
GGTTTTATAGATTTCTTTCCTATTATTCAGGCAGTAACTGAAGCTTTATAATATGGGACAAACTATTTTGAAAAAAAACGCAGTTAGCATAAAGTCGGTGGCTTTTTGTCTATGTATACTTTTCCTTGTCTCTTGTTCAAAGGCTGAGCAGCAGAAGTCACATTCATCATTACTTGAAGCTAAACAAGAAATCATTTCAATTTCAGAAGCGATGGAAGAAAAAGTGAGTCCTACTATTTTAAAACTTCAAAAGGTACTCCAACTTTTTCCCACTTATGGGGCAGCAGGAAGTGGCGAAAATGCAGGTCTGTATCTTGCTGAAAAAAACGAAATTGTACATAGGATTTTGAAAAATCAAGAAATCTTTCTCAATGATTTAGAAAGGCTTTTGCAAAATGATACAAAGAATCTTTTGCGCTTAGTTGATAAAAAACATTTTCTTGAAAAGGAAGATAATCCAAAAGATATAATTCCTTTAAAACCGAACAATGCCTATTTGCTCAATCGAAATGATCTTTCTCTCCGGGATTTTGTTGAAGATGCGCTTCGTAAAATGTCATTTGCTGCAAAGGAGGAGGGGGTTACTATTGTTGCAAGCTCTACCTACCGCTCGTATGAGTATCAAGATGGCTTGTATGAGCGCAATGTAAAGGAGCTTGGACAAGAAGCTGCTGACAGAGAATCTGCTCGACCAGGGACGAGTCAGCATCAGCTCGGAACCGTTGTTGATTTTGGCTCTATTACAGATGAATTTGCTCTAACAAAGGCTGGTATCTGGCTCGACAATAACGCAAGTCGCTTTGGCTTTTCGCTTTCCTTTCCACAGGGCTATGAAGAAGTTACCGGTTATCGCTGGGAGTCTTGGCATTACCGCTACATCGGTCTTGAAGCCTGCCTTTTTCAAGAAGCCTATTTTAATAATATCCAACAATATATGCTTGAGTTTATACATTTGTGGAAAAATCTCGATTAATCTCGATTGAAGTTATTTCTTCATAGCAAAGTAAGCTAAAATAAAAGTTGCGAGAATAGACCAAAAAAAAGCTTCCACAGGGGAAGCTTTTTTTATCTTTATACAACTATGTTTACGATCTTGTTTGGAACAGCAATTATTTTTTTCACAGTATTTCCGTCAAGGTATTTTTGTACAGCTGAGCATGAAAGTGCTTGTTTTTCAAGTGCTTCTTTTTCGGTGTTCATAGCTGTTTCAAATTTATCTCGTATTTTACCATTTACTTGCACGATAATTGTAACACTGTCATCTTTACAAAAGGCTTCATTGTATTGCGGCCAGCTTTCTTGGGATACGCTTGCTTTGTTGCCGAGTTTTTCCCACAGTTCTTCTCCTAGATGAGGTGCATAGACATTGAGCATTTTTACAAAGTCCGAGAAGAGCGCCTTTGGAAGTTCTGTAAGTTTTGAAACTTCATTTACAAAAATCATCATTTGGCTAATTGCTGTGTTAAAGCAAAGGTTTTCTGTGTCTTCACTTACTTTTTTTATTGTTTTGTGAAAAAGCTTTCTTATTTCGATGAGTTTTGTATCTTCTATTGTATTAAGGTCAATGTCTACTAATGGTTTTTCACTCAAAGCCCATACTTTTTCTAGAAAACGATGCACGCCGACTAAGCCTTGTGTGCTCCAAGGTTTTGACACCTCAAGGGGCCCCATAAACATTTCGTACATACGAACAGAGTCTGCACCGAAGTCTCGTATAACATCGTCGGGATTGATGACATTTTTCAAGGACTTTGACATTTTTGCGATTACTCGCTCTAAGCTCTCTCCAGTTTCTTTGTCGGTAAAAGTGCCGTCGGCGTTTTCTTCTACCATGTCGGTGGGGACGAGCATTTTATTTTTACGCTGAAAGGCATAGCTTGTTATCATTCCTTGGTTTACGAGTCTTTGGAATGGTTCGATCGTATTTACCAAGCCAAGGTCGTAGAGTACCTTGTGCCAAAAACGTGCATAGAGGAGGTGGAGGACTGCATGTTCAGCGCCCCCGACATAGAGGTCAACGGGCATCCAGTATTGTATTGCTTCCTGGCTTGCAAAAGCCTTCTCGTTTTGAGGATCGAGGTAGCGCAAATAATACCAGCAAGAACCTGCCCATTGTGGCATAGTGTTTGTTTCTCGTTTTGCCTTTCCTCCGCATTTTGGGCAAGAAGTGTTTACCCAATCAGTGATTCCAGCAAGGGGGCTTTCTCCAGTTCCCGTTGGCTCATAGCTTTTTACATTGGGAAGTTCCAAGGGAAGTTCATCTTCTGGAATGGGGACGATGCCGCAGCTTTCGCAGTGTACGAGGGGGATGGGTTCTCCCCAGTAGCGTTGACGACTAAAGACCCAGTCGCGAAGTTTGTAATTCGTCGCTTTTTCACCAATGCCTTCTTTTGAAAGTTTTTCTATAATTGCCTCTGTTGCCTCTTTTGTAGAAAGACCTGAAAATTCTCCTGAGTTTATAGAATAGCCTTCGTCGACAAAGCAGTCCTGTATCTCGGCAAAAAGCTTTGGATTGTTTTGAACAAGCTCTTCAAGAGTGCCTTTTTCTAAGGCTTCTCGAATAACCTTTTCTCCCCCAATAGCTTCTACTTCTTCAGGCTTTGCTACTACCTTTATGATGGGAAGTCCAAACTTCTCTGCAAAGGCTCCGTCTCGCTCGTCGTGGGCAGGGACAGCCATAATAGCACCTGTTCCGTAAGAGATGAGGATATAATCAGAAACCCAAATGGGTATGAGTGCATTATTGACTGGGTTTATTGCATAGCTTCCTGTGAAGACGCCTGTTTTATCTTTTGCAAGGTCGGTTCGCTCAAGGTCGCTTTTCATAGCAGCTTTTTCGATATAATTTTCTACTGCTTTTTTTTGTTCCGTGCTTGTAAGTTTTTCTAAGAGCGGATGTTCAGGAGCGACAACCATGTAGGTAGCGCCAAAGAGGGTGTCCGCCCGAGTTGTGTATACCTTTAGCGAGTTTTCAGTTGCCTTGCCATCTGCATCTGCGATGATAAAAGAAACTTCAGCTCCAGTGCTTTTTCCTATCCAGTTTTTTTGCATAAGCTTGATAGATTCTGACCAATCTAAGCCGTCTAGGTCTTCGAGGAGGCGTTCTGCATAGGCAGTGATTTTGAGAATCCACTGGCGAATTTTTTTTCGGGTAACGGTATTGCCACAGCGGTCACAGCGACCATCTTTTACTTCTTCGTTTGCAAGCCCTGTTAAGCAGCTCGTACACCAGTTGATGGGAGTTTCTGCTTCGTAGGCAAGCCCACGTTTATAGAGTTGGAGAAAAATCCACTGTGTCCAACGGTAGTAGTCAGGGGTACAGGTTGATATACAACGATCCCAGTCGTAGCTAAAACCAAAAGACTTAATTTGTTTTGTAAAATGCTCGATATTTTCGTTTGTGGTAAGACTCGGATGTGTTCCTGTTTTTATAGCATAGTTTTCTGCAGGTAGTCCAAAGGCATCGTAACCCATGGGATGGAGTACATTGTAGCCATTCATGCGTAAATAGCGACAGTAAATATCTGTGGCTGTATAGCCCTCTGGGTGCCCCACGTGCAAACCTTGGGCTGAAGGATAGGGAAACATGTCTAGGACGTAACGTCGTTTTTCTTTTGGAAAGGATGCGTCCTCTTTTACCTTAAAAGTTTTATTTTTTTCCCAAAAAGCCTGCCATTTTTTTTCTATCTCTTGAAAAGGATACTGAGCCATATACTACCTCGATAAAATGTTTGTAAATATATCAATGATTTTTTTGATACTTTATAATTATATCTATAGTAGCATAAAAAAAGGCTAAGGTTCAAGAAG
>JAAZLA010000086.1 GCA_012799545.1 Treponema sp. | reverse complement strand
GATTGGATGCCACGAGTTGTTCTCATGGCAAAGACTGTTTTGGTTTGGCTCGATCAGCTTACAAAAAAATATGAAAGACCTATTACGACACTCGATCAAATACCAGATGAAGAGCTTGATATGCTTGCACAACAAGGTTTTACTGGCTTGTGGCTTATCGGTATTTGGGAGCGCTCTTGGGCTAGTAAACGCATTAAGCAAATAAATGGCAACCCCGAAGCTGCGGCAAGTGCCTATAGTTTGCATGATTACGATATAGCAGAGGGTTTAGGTGGTTGGGAGGCGCTTGAGAATTTGCGCACGAGATTGTGGTATAGGGGAATTCGCCTTGCAAGTGATATGGTGCCGAATCACACGGGAATGGATTCAAAATGGGTAGTAGAAAAACCGCATCTTTTCTTGCAAACAAAGGACTGTCCCTTTCCTACTTATAGTTTCAATGGCGAAAATCTTTCTCTTGATCCACGCATTTCGGTGTATCTCGAAGATAATTATTATAATAAAACAGATTGTGCGGTTGTCTATAAACGAGTAGATAATGCAAGTGGCGCTACGAGCTACGTTTACCACGGAAATGATGGAACGGGCTTACCTTGGAATGATACTGCGCAGGTGGATTTTCTTAATCCAGAAGCAAGAGAAGAAGTTATACAAAAAATCTTACATGTTGCAAGAAATTTTCCTATTATTCGCTTTGATGCAGCAATGGTGCTTGCAAAAAAACACATTCGCCGCTTATGGTATCCAGAACCAGGTCATGGGGGGGATATAGCAAGCCGTGCAGAACATGCCCTCTCGCATGCTGATTTTGATGCGCGTATACCGAACGAGTTTTGGCGTGAGGTTGTAGACCGTTGTGCCCAAGAAGTTCCTGATACGCTCTTACTTGCGGAAGCGTTTTGGATGATGGAAGGCTACTTTGTGCGAACCCTCGGTATGCACCGCGTATACAATTCGGCCTTTATGAATATGTTAAAACAAGAAGAAAACTTTAAGTATAGGGCAACGGTAAAAAATACCCTTGAGTTTGATCCACAGATTTTGAAACGGTTTGTAAACTTTATGAATAATCCAGATGAAGAGACAGCTGTCGCGCAGTTTGGTAAAGATGACAAATATTTTGGTGTTTGTACGCTCATGGTTACCATGCCAGGACTTCCTATGTTTGGACACGGGCAAATAGAAGGCTATAGTGAAAAATACGGCATGGAATATACAAAGGCCTATATCGATGAAAAACCCGATCTCTATCTCATGGAAAGACATGAAAGAGAAATTTTCCCCTTGGTAAAAAAACGCTATCTCTTTGCAGAGGTCGAAAACTTCCGCTTTTACGATGTATGGAATGGAGAGCATGTAAATGAAGAAGTCTATGCCTATTCAAACGCATATAAAAACGAAAGAAGTCTTGTCTTTTATAATAATAAATACGAACGGGCATCTGGTTGGATAAAAGAATCTTGTCAATATGCAGAAAAAAACGGGGAAGAAGTAATTCTTAAAACAGAAAGCCTTGCTTCAGCCTTGGGCTTGAGCTTTTCAGCGCAGGCATTTTGTATTTTTCAAGAACTCAAGACAGGGCTTTGGTATATTCGCTCCAGTAAAGAAATGCATGAAAAAGGCCTCTTTGTTTCCTTAAACGGCTTTGCTTCTCAAGTTTTATTGAATATCTGTGAAGTGAAAGATGATGAAACAGGAAAATGGGCACTCTTACATCATCACCTCGATGGAAAGGGCGTGCCGGATATACACCTTGCTTTGACAGAGTTGTTTTTAAGAGACCTCTACAAGAGTTTAGAAGTTTTTGCATCAAAGACATTTTTTGACGAAATGAACGAACTTTTTGAGCCAGGAAAGGTAGATAAAAAGAAGCTAAAACTCATTCTCGACACTGCAAAAGATGCAGGACTTCAATATTATGATACCTTGATTAGCTTTATTGAAGGAAACTATGGTTTTTCATCTGTGATAGATAAAAAAGAAACAGGACTTCCTCTGGATGCTGAAAAAGTCTGGGTTGTTTTTGAAAAACGAATACAAAACCTCATGTCTTTTGTAGAAAACGCACAGAAAAAAACAGTCAAGGAGGCTCATTTACAAGCTCTTTCACAGTTTATATACGACGGCATCTTAGCGCATCCGTATATGGGCGAATTGCTTGTCTCTTATGCGATAGTGTATTCCGTGCGAGATTTGATCGGTGAAAAAGCGACTGCCTGGCATAGCAAAGAATTGATTAATCTTTGGTGTTTAGACAGAAAAATACGTGATTTACTTGTGAGCTATGGGCGTCCTTCAAAAGACATGTATCACATTTTTAAAACATTTATAGAGGTGACGCGTTTTAGTGATTATCCCATAATCGAAGAAGACCTTTCTCTTTCAGCCTATCTTTTTGTGGAAGCAGTACTCGAAACAAAGGAAGCTTCTCTGATTCTAGGTGCAAATTCCTATGCTGATGTACTCTGGCTTCAAAAAGAAAAAGCTGAATTTAGTTTTTGGGCAGCGATAGTGTTATATGCCTTATTTACCGCAAAACCCAAGGACTATGAACGCTTATTATCCTTGTATGCTATTTCTGTAAAGGCCTTGAGCGATGCATCCTATAAAGCAGATACATTTAAACAACTGCTTGAACCAAAAGATAAAAAAACGGCTGAAAAACTACTTTCAAAGTACTATGACAAAGAGATGCTCGCTGTTCTTTTGAGTACAAAAATGGATAGTGCCGTAACAGAGTCAAAGGAAGAAAAAGCAAAACCGAGTAAAAAACAAACTAAGGATGTAAAAAAATAAAAAGGCTTAGGATAGATCCTAGCTCGAAAATAAAAGGTTTCGGGCTAGGAGTTTTTAATTAAAATGGAGGTGGAGGAGAGAAACATCGTCTTCAAAACCTCCGGTAATGCTTTGTTTTTCTATACTTCGAATAAAGCTTTGACAATTCTTATCTTTACATGCTTGGGCTTCTACTAAAAATGCAATAAACTCTTCCAAATGCATCATTTCTTTGTTGATTTTTTTTATTTCATAAATTCCATCGCTAAAAATATAGAGGTCTGAGTTTTTTGGTACCTGTATTTCTGCATTTTCGTACTCGGAATCTTCATCTATACCAATAATCGTAGCCTTTGTTGCAAGGCGGTGCGGTTTATTGTCGATCATAAGTATAGCAGGTTGACTTCCTGCATTGCTGTAAACTAATTTTCGTGAATGGATATTGTATGCGCCGAGCCAGATTGTAAAAAACATATTGTTTTGTTTTTCAATGGGGAAAATTCTATTTAGCTCACGCAAAATACTCGATGGGTCTAAAAAATTTGCGGTTCCAAGTAACTCGTTATTTAATAAATTCATGATTGTAACAGAGTAGAGTGAGGCTTCGAGTCCATGACCGCTGACATCGAGTAGATAGAGCATAAAATGCTCATCATCCAGCCAATAATAGCCAAAGATGTCGCCACCGAGTTGTAAGGATGGTAAAAAAGACCAGTTTATAGAAAAATAGTCGTTTTCTGTTTTTCGAGGCAGTAGGTCGGCAATGTACTGAGAAGCTGCAGTAAATTCTTTTGAAGTGCTTTGTTTGTTTAGTTCAAGGGCACGGATATAGAGCTGCCGGTGATAATTGTTTTGTGTTCGTTTAATTGCGGCTTGAATGCGTGCGAAAAGTGTTTTTTTACTTCGCGATGTTGAATAATAATCGATTGCTCCAGCTTCAATAAACTGCATTGCAAGTAAGTCGCTGTATTC
>JAAZLA010000002.1 GCA_012799545.1 Treponema sp. | reverse complement strand
TTTTCATGTTTTGTTATATACTCTGTAGATATGAAGGCTTTAGTTATTGGTGGAAGCGGTGGAATTGGGCATGAAATTGCGAAGCGCTTGTCTCACGATGTTTCTCTTTTGGGTATTCATGCAGGTTCTGATTCTCAAAAACTTGCAGAATTGATTGCTTATACAGAAAAAAATACAAAAACAGCGACCTTTATACAGCATTTTTCCCTAGAAGAAGGGACAAAAATTTTTTTTCAATCGTTTAAGCAATCTGCTCTTAATGTTTTTTTGGAAGATACCGATATACTATGTATATGCTTTGGACCTTTTTTGCAAAAACCAGTCCATTTAATGACTGAGAAAGAATGGCTTGATATAAGTTTTTTTAATTATACCTTTCCAGGCTTTCTTATTTCTCAAGCCTTGCCATCTATGATGAGAAAGGAGTTTGGGAGAATCTTAGTTTTTGGTGGAACAAGAACAGAGTATATTCGAGGATTTAAAACAAATGCAGCATACGGAGGGGCAAAAACAGCCCTTTGTTCTTTAGTGCAATCTGTTTCATCTTCCTATGCAAGTAAAAATATTCGTTGTAATGCGATACTACCAGGCTTTGTGGATACAGAATATATAGATGAATCACAAAGAAAAGAGCGCATCAGATTGGGTGCTCCTCTGATTAGCCTCGATAAAATAGCAGATGCGGCAGTGTTTTTACTTAAGTCAGAGCATATTTCAGGAGAGTTGCTGAGAGTTGACGGCGGACTTAGTTTTTAATAGCTCAAAGTGTATGAAATAGAGATTTTTGATTTGACATGAGTCTTTGTTTTGGTGTAGTATATAGTGAGTAGTATTACTATATAAAAAAATGATACCGTCTTGGTAATTGACGGGGGGGAAATGAGTAACAATAGCAATAATAATCTTGTACCCGGTTTTAATGATGAAAAAGACGATAGTCTAAAAATTAATTTAGAAAAAGTTACAGGAATTGAAAATTCTATTCTCATATATTTGAGTGGATATATTGATACCTATAATTCTTTGTTTTTTCAAAAGAGAATCGCAAAAATTATAGAAGCTGGCTATGTAAATATTATTTTTAATTGTGCATCTTTGAACTATGTCTCTTCAACTGGTATCGGTTCTTTTACTGCTTTTTTGAAAATGCTAAAACCAAAGGGTGGCGACATTGTCTTACTTGAAATTCAACCAAAAGTATATGAGGTCTTTCAATTACTTGGGTTTTCACAGTTTTTTAATATTAAAGATAGCATTGACGATGCGATACATTTTTTCAAACAAGAAACAGTTGTAGATAATACCGTCTTTCCGAAAATTTTTGGCTGTCCGGTTTGTTCTAAGCGCTTAAAGGCTCCAAAATCGGGGCGTTTTAGGTGTTCGGAATGTAAAACGATTCTTGCTATAGATAATCAAGGACAAGTGTTTCTTGGTTAAGTGCAAAAGCGTACCTTTTTAGAAGGCTACGCTTTTTTTATTTTAAAATCGGGATAAGTTGTGGATAACTTCTGTATAAATCCTTGCATTTTTCTTATTTCTTTTAATTACAAGAAATAAGAAAAAAATATATATAAGATATTAAACTATCTTTTTTAATTCTTTGTATTGTAAGAGATTAACTTTTTCTTTTCTTTTTTGTCTAAAAATGTGTCTTTTTAACACAATGATTTATAAAATATCTCTACATATATGATGCAATCTATAGGGTATAAGTTGTGGATAAGTTGCTAGAAAAAAAATCTTGTATTAGTTTTCTCTTCATGCTATTCTATATCTATGAAAAACGCTTTTTTTATTGTGTTTGTTTTTGTTATTCTTACAATAGCTACAGCCTTTGTTTCTACAGTGGCGATTTCTCTTATACATTTAAGTTTTTCAATGGTTGCAGGCGAAAGCCTTTCATTTATCAATTTTGCATTGTTTTTTCAGGTTTTGATTAAGGTCCTGCCTTTTAGTCTTGTTTTTGCTTGCCTCGGTCTTATTTTTTATTTTATCCGGCATCCGAATATATCTATTCTTTCTACCTTGTTCTATTTTATAATCGGTTTTTCTATCTGGCTTTTTGCTATTCCATGGATGCTTTCAATGCAGCTTGCACAAAAACCTCTTGTTTCTGAATATGAAGCAAGACGCCTTTCTGAAGGATTTTTCCGTGAAACAAAGTCCTCTGTTGATTATATTGCTAGGTTTTTCCCAGAAGGAGGAGCAGAAGGTGTACGCATCGATACTTCCAGCTCAGGGCATATCGAGTCTGTTTTTTTTGATGAGGATGTGCAAGTGCCAGAACAAGCCTTTTATGCCGATCCATTGTTTGAAAAAACAATAGATTTACCGCCTGTTTTAGAGGTTCTAAAAACCTTTTTTTATTTTGCACGCACGGAGGTAATAAAAAGTCTTGCTCGAGGATATCTTAGCTATCTCATGTTTGCGAGTTTTGGCTTGGCTCTATTGAGCATCTTTTTTGTTAGAAATATAAATTCATGGAAACTTATCAATGTTTCTCTTGTTGTTGCACTTTTTGTTAGTATTTGTAAAATAAATAGAGAAGTTTTTTCAGCAGTGCTTTTTGATAAAATGATTGGTTTTTTTCAACACAATAATATGCTTTGGTTTACAAACCGAAATAATATACAATTTGTGATAAACATAAGTATTACACTTTGTTTTTGTTTGATTGGTTTGGTGCATTTTATACGTCAAAGACAAAAAATAAAGTGAGTATCGGATGAAAATATATAAGCACGTTATAGCAGTTATTTTAATCTATCTTTTATTTTCCTTTGTTGGCATTGGACTCTTTGTTTTTTTTACGAGCTCTGTTCCTGAGGAATTTGCTTTTTATGCGACAGAATACAAAATCTATGAAGCCTTACTTGTATTTCTTAAGTTTTTACCGAGTCTTCTTTTGAGTGCCTTTCTTGTGGGACTTTCATGGTCCTTTGGTCGTTCTGATTCCGAAAAAGTAGAGCGTTTTTCAACGATACGAGTTGCTTTTTTCAAAAACGTTATTGCTTTGAGTTTTACTTGTATTGCGCTTTCTATGTTTGCATCAGAGATTTTTATTCCCTTGTTGCAAAACAAACAAGAAAATATGGAAAATAAAGAGAAAAATTTTGAAGCCTATCTTCTCTTGGCGGCTGAATCTGCCTACGCGGATGATTTTATCTATGCGAAGTATTATATAGATAATGCACTGGCTCTTAAACCAAATGCTGTGGAAGCTCTCGACTTAAAAGATACAATCGATATATTTTATTCCGGAATGAAGCAAAAGATTCGAGATCGCGAGATGCAAGAACAAGTAAGCTCTTCGATTAGTGTGAAAGATTATGGCTACACGAGCCCCCAATTGATGGAAAGGGCACGAGAGGCTTTTTTAAAAAAAGATTTTTTCAATGCGCATTATTATGCAAGTTTGTTGCTTGAGATGACAGAGAAAAAAGATGGGAACCGTCAAGAGGCGCAGCAGTTGGCGGCAGATGCCTGGAACAAGTTACAAGATAATCCCACGGGGCTAGATGGTGAGCAGGTGCTTGCCTATGAAACAAAGAGAAAGGGTTATGTGGCTTTTATAAACCAAGAGTTTGAAAAAGCCTATTATATTTTTTCGGATTTGAAAACAGCCTATCCGTCTGACTTAGATATCGATCGATACTTTCTTCTTTCCAAAGAAAAGATGGATGGAAAGTATTTTTTTTCAAATGAAGTGGAAGATCTTATCAATTTTGAACAATATAAAAATGTGTATTTTTCTATAAAAAAACCAGAAGGTGGCTTTTTCCTTCTCTACTGGAAGGGAGGGACAGCAAAAGAAAAAGCAGGAAACCTCATACAATACATGAGGGAGTTAAATGTTTTTTCTTACGATGAAAACAAAGAGCTTGAGTTTTCTTTTTCTGTACCTTATGCGAAACTTGTTGCCTTTCCTTTGGAGCAAACGGCCCAGGCTTTTCAGGCTGATATGCACAATAGATTTAAAATGAAAAAAGAATCTTCACAGTTTGTGCCCCTCATTTATCTTGTATCCACCGACTCTGAAAAGGATGGTCTCTATCTTGGTCCGAGTTTTAGCTATGAAAGAGAAG
>JAAZLA010000085.1 GCA_012799545.1 Treponema sp. | reverse complement strand
GCTGCATCAACAAGAACCAAAAAAAAGAGTCCAAAAAAATATTTTTTCCAATGTTCCCTAAAATAGGGGCCGAGTGTTTTAAATTCTTTCCACATAGAATGTTTAGTGTATACCTATTATAGAGTTTTGATAAGAGGGGGAACTAGCGAAGTCCATAATACGCAAGCCCTTCAAGCACCCCAAGAGCCGCAGGCTTTGAAGCACAAAAAGCCTTCCCCTTCTTAACAAAGCCCTCCAATTCTGGAGTGTAGTTAGAAACAACAATTGACTTAAACTCATTGTCAAGCATGTCCAGATCGTTCCCTGAATCTCCCGCAACAATAACTTGGGAAAAAGGGATAGATAGTTTTTGAGCTAAAAATTTAATAGCTCCCCCCTTCCCACCCCATGGAGGCACAATGTCAAGATAATAGTCAAAACTTGAAATTATCTTTATTTCTTTTTTCCATGGTTCTACGAGAGATAAAATAGTAGGTAAAATTGAGCCGAGAGAAACAGTACTATAATAAGCAAGCTTGCCCGGATCTTGATGTTCCAGTTCTTGCATCTCTAAATTTTTACAAGATTTCAAGACATTTTCTATTTCATCTCGCGGCCAAGGTTTTTCAGACTGTTTTATCCATTCATCATCAAAGCTTAAAGGAGAAAAACTTGAATATATATTCGTTCCCACACTTGTTATTAACCAATCAGGCCTAATAATAGGACCATTTTGGGCAACAAGTGCAATATCTGTTAAATTTCTTCCTGAATTTAATACAAATATTATATTTTCTTGATTTTCTAAAATAAAGTCATTAAATTCTTTAAGACCAGGATGAAAATCTTGCGGATGATATAATGTACCGTCAATATCGCAAACAAGTAAGCACCTATTTTTATTTTTAAAACACATTCTTTTTTCCTTATCTATAAAATCTAAAACAAGGCTATAGTATATATGCTTTTTCGTTTTGTAGCCACTTCATTTTCCACAAAAATCTCCCCTTGCATTCTCTTTTATTTCTTGTATACTTATGCACATGAAATGTTTAGTTTGTTTCCACCCGATAACCCTAGCGCTTTTTGCAACCCTTTTTACCTGGGGAATGACCGCACTTGGCTCAAGTTTAGTTTTTTTCTTTAAAACAATAAATCAACGAGCGCTCAACATGATGCTCGGCTTTGCATCGGGCGTTATGATTGCTGCAAGCTTCTGGTCTCTCTTAGACCCTGCCATAAAAATGTCAGAAGGTGGACCCATTCCGCCATGGGCAGTCGCCGCAATTGGCTTTGTGCTCGGAGCTGCCTTTCTTTGGTTTGCAGACCGACTCATGCCACACATCCACTTTTCGTCAAAAACTGGTGAAGAAGAAGGCATCCATACCAACTTAAAGCGAAGCATCCTCCTCGTTTTTTCTATAACACTTCACAATATCCCCGAAGGTTTAGCAGTCGGAGTCGCCTTTGGCTCCCTAACAGGTGTCATTACACCAGAGGCAACACTCCCCGCAATTGCAGTTGCCATCGGCATAGGTATACAAAACTTTCCCGAAGGAGCAGCTGTTTCCATTCCGCTCAGGCGAGAGGGTCTTTCCCGCTTCAAAAGCTTTATGTACGGACAAGCCTCTGGCATCGTTGAACCCATTGCAGGCGTTTTAGGTGCCATCCTCGTTACACAAGTCACATCCATCCTACCCTACGCTCTCGCCTTCGCTGCCGGTGCTATGATTTACGTTGTTATAGAAGAACTCATCCCAACAGCCCAAGAAGGAGATCACCAGAGCACAGACCTTGCAACCGTCGGGGCAATTCTCGGCTTTACCGCTATGATGATGCTCGACGTTGCCTTTGGCTAAAGAAAAAAGCTCACAAACACGTGGGCTTTTTTTTATCAAGCTATTTTCTTTTTTCACTTTCTATACTATACTTTTTCTATGGCTAAAAAATCGAATAAAAACACAAAACTCGCTTTTTTCTTTTGGCTTATTTTTGCCACAATTATTGCTATCGCCTTTTTTATGGCACGTGGAAGAATTGCCAATGTACTTGAAGAAACAGGTTTTATTAACGAAGTTCTTGGTGATAAAAAAGAAACTGTTGTAGATATTTTGCAGCCGCAAAAAAAGGAAACGGTAATCGAAATTATTCCCTCGAATGAGAGCGAAACAAAAAGCTCCCAACAAAATGGTAAAGAAACTTCCACCGAACCAAAAATAGAAACAATCACGCCGATTATAGCCCAAGCCACCGATCAAAAAGAAGAAAATTTAAGCCTTAGCAAAACTGAGAAAAAAGATACCACAAAACAAGACAATAAAACAGAAGCAGCAAAACCTAGCACCGATTTACAACTTTGTTTTATTGCCATCGATAGCGACGGGACAGTCGTAAGACGCGAAATTGTTCGTACTGTCGATAAAACAAACACTCCTCTCACCGCTTCTTTAAAAGCCCTTCTCGCAGGTCCCTCCCTAAACGAAATGGAAAAAGGCACCATGTCGCTTATACCCGAAGGGACAAAACTTTTATCCGCAAGCATCACCGACAAGGTAGCATACCTAAGCTTTAGCGACGAATTCAATATCAATAAATATGGCGTTGAAGGCTATATCGGTCAGCTCATGCAAATTGTCTATACCGCAACCGCCTTTTCGACAATCGACTCAGTACAGTTTCTAATAAACGGCCAAAAGCAAAACTATCTTGCCGAAGGAGTTTGGATAGGTAGCCCCCTTCCGAGGACTACCTTTAAATAAAGATTTGTGAAACGCCATTACGGCAAGACAAAGGTTTTTAAGTAATTATCAAAATAGGATTTATTTAAATTATAGTAGTCATTTTCCATAGTTAAGGTACAAAGCCAATAGGAATTTTCATTTTCTCGAATGAGCACTTTAAAGTCTTTTTGGAAGGCATCCTTTGTTTTTGTAATCCGCATGCTTTCTTCTGTTCGCATTATGGTACTTGTTAAAAGCAGATAGGGCTTTCGCTC
>JAAZLA010000084.1 GCA_012799545.1 Treponema sp. | reverse complement strand
CTAAAAAAATCTACTACAGAGCGTCCAAATGTTCTTTGATCTTTTCTTTTTAGGTTTTGTATTGTATCTGGTATAAAAACTTCGCTCGGTCTATGTAAGATAACAAGTCCATTTTCATGAATAACAGAAAAATCGGAACAAAGTGCTATAAGCTCTTTGTGAAATTTGTATGGGAAGGGTGGGTCACAAAAAACGATATCGAATTGAGTTTTGTTCCGTTTTAAAAAAAGCTCAGCGGAGATGCACTTGTATGCAATAGGTTTGGGCGCTATTTGAATGTTTTTTTTGATAGTGTTAAATTTTATTTTATCTTTTTCGACTAAGACGACTGGGTTTGCTCCGCGTGAAGATGCTTCAAGTGCAATGCTTCCTGAACCTGAAAAAAGGTCCAAAAAAGAATGCTCTTCAATGTCTCCAAGTATTGAAAAAACTGATTCTTTCATTTTATCCATTGCCGGGCGTATAATACCTGCAGGACAGTCAATTTTTCGACCTCTTAAAACTCCACCTGTTATTCTCATACGTCGATTTTCCTTAAGATCCCATCTGCAGCCCTCATTCCTGAAGCCCATGCCCCAGTAATGCCTCGCGATGTGCCAGCTCCATCGCCGATGAGATAGATATCTTCCGCTGACATAAAATAGTCATCCTTAAACACAGGCTTATTGGCATAGAGTTTAATCTCGGGGTAGTACATTATTGTGCTCGGATGTAAGAGCCCTGGAATAATAGTGTCAAGTTTTTTGAGAGCACGCCAAATGGAGTCGAGAAACTTTGAGGGCATAGCCAAAGCAATATCGCCAGGAGTAGCCGATTTTAAGGTTGGTTCAAAGTCGTAGAGGTCTTGATTGAGGCTTTCTCTCGTGCTACGTATGCGCATGCGAAAATCCCCAATACGCTGCATAATAGGATTGCCACCGCCGGTATGCATTGCAAGGGCGCCGAGGTATTCTGCATAGTCTTGTCCAGATGCGATTGGCTCGGTAAATGAGACAGATCTCAAAACAGCAAAGTTTACGAGTCCGTTTGGTTCTTTTGCGTTGGAAAAAGCATGCCCGTTTACAGAATAGTATGTTTCACCCTTGCTTGATGTATATTTTTCTTGAACAACGTGAGCTGAACCAGAGTTGGTGCAAAAGGTTCTTGTACGCTCTGGGAATAAAAATTTTGGATCATAATAATCTTCAACAATAGGGTAGTGTTCTTTTTTTGTTTCAAGGCGGATTCCCACATCAATGCTATTATCTTTGTACTGTATGTTTAACTGTTCCATGAACTTTCTTAAAAAATCAAATCCATGGCGTCCAGGTGCAACTATGAGGTGCTTGTATTGAATTTCGCGTTTATCTGTTATCGCGCGATGTTCTTTTTCATTTGCCGATAAAAGTGTTTCTCCAAAAGAGAGTTCTACACCCATTTCTGTGAGTTTTGAAGTAAGCTCTTTTATCAGACGGATGCCACCGTCAGTTCCAAGGTGTGATTGTCGAATGTTGAGTAATTGCACACCTATTTTTTCACTGCGTCTGGTGTATTTTTCTAAATTGTCTTTTTGTAGAATATGAGGATTGAGAAAGTTTTCTATTCTTTCAAGATAGGGTTTTGCGCTTTGTTTTGTCCAGTATTCAAGGGGAAATCCAACAGGAAAGGTGAAGTTCATTTTGCAATCATTTCGAAGACCGCCACAGGAAATGGGAAGACTCTCGAGCAAAATTATTTTTAGCTGTGGCTTTTGTTCTAAAAGGGAAAAAGCGGCTCCTAAACCAGCGGGGCCAGAACCTATTATCAGACAATCGCATTGAATCATAGCTGAAGTATAGGAAATTAGCGGTTTTTTGTCTAGGTCATTTTTTATAGATTGACTATAAGAAAGAATTTTGTTACTATTATAAGACCCCTTGGAGCATCTTTTTTGATGTTTCTAAAATCCATAAGGAGTAATACATGAGAAAATACGAATTAACGACAATCTTCCCAGTAGATGAAGAATTGTACAAGACGGCGCTTGACTCAGTAAAGCAAGTTCTAAGCGAATTTGGTGCTGAAGTTGAGTCTGAAGAATCTTTAGGTGATAGAAACCTTTATTACATGATAAAAAAACGAAATAAGGGTCGATTTCTATTGCTCAATATTAAAGTAAATCCTGCAAAAGTTGTAGAAATCGAAAAGAAATTTAAATTAATAGATTCGCTTTTAAAATACATGTTTGTACGAGTTGACGAATAATTGAGGAGGCAGTTATGGCAGATGTAAATCAGGTAACATTAATTGGAAGGCTCACAAGAGATGCTGAATTAAAATATACCTCAAATGGCTTTGCTATTGCAAGTTTTGCCATAGCTGTAAATAGAAGGCGTAAAAATGGTGATCAATGGGTAGAAGAAGCAAGTTTTTTTGACATTAATCTTTTTGGGCGAAGTGCAGAAGGTCTCAAGCAATATTTGGTAAAAGGAAAACAAATTGCTATAGAAGGAGAACTTCGACAAGATAGATGGGAGCAAGATGGGCAGCCTCGATCGAAGGTTGTTGTTATTGCGAACTCTGTGCAATTACTCGGTGGTAATCCAGGTTCTAGTGGCTCACAGCAATATGGTGGAGCCGAGGGGTATAGACCTGAGTACCAACAAAAAACTGCAAGCTATCAAGCTAAAAAAGAAGTGCAACAAAATTCTTATGAGCCCTCGTATGATGACTCAGATTTTCCTGAAGATATACCATTCTAATTTTTACTTTGAGTAAAAAAAAATTAAACCTGCGATAGTATTCGCGAAGGGAGCATAAATGTCCGAAAATATAAAACAAAAACAAGATGAAGCATATGATGTAAAGATGCAAGATGTTATGAAAGATGTTGATGATAAATCAACGAGAAATCGCCCTAAATCTTTTTTTAGAAAAAAAGTTTGTCGATTTTGCGCACAAAAAGCGAAAATCGATTATAAAGATCCAGATAGCTTAAAGCGTTTTATTACTGAGCGTGGAAAAATTCTACCAAGAAGAATTACTGGAACTTGTGCAAAACACCAAAGACGACTTTCTCTTGAGATTAAAAGAGCAAGAGCAATTTGTCTTTTGCCCTTTGTAACTGAATAAAAACTGAGACATATGATTAGAGTAAATCGATCCCACTCCTGGTAACGATTTATGCTATAATAAAGGAGCTTGAAATGAAGGTAATATTAAATACCGATGTAAAACACCTCGGCGAAGAAGGTGATGTAAAAGAAGTTGCAAATGGTTATGCACGAAACTTTTTGTTTCCTAGAAATTTAGCACTTCCCTATAATGACGTAACACATGAGTACTTTGAAAGCCGCCGAGCAGAAATTGAAGCGAGAAAAGAAGTAAAACGCAATGACTCTCGATCTCTAAGAGACAGACTTGTGAATCATCTTGTTGAAATTCCTATGCCAGCTGGTGCAAATGGAAAACTCTATGGCGCTGTTACAAGTCAAACAATTTCAGATGCTTTGAAAAAAGCTGGTTTTGAAATAGAAAGAAAACGAATTGAGGTTCCAGGTTTAACTATAAAAAATCTTGGAAAAACAACCGTTATTGTTAAGCTCTATGAAGCTTTGACAGCTGAAGTTGAAGTTTTAGTTGTAAATCAAGATGATGTAAAAGATGCAAAAGAGCAGAAGAAAACAGAAGAAACCGCTGAGGTGAAAGCTGAAGAAAAATCTCAAGCTGTAGAAGAAACTCCTGCTGAAGTGGAAGAGCAAAACACAGAAAACACTGAAGCATAGTGTAGAGATTCGTACATGTCACAGTCTATAAAATACAAAGTGCCGCCTCACAATTTAGAAGCTGAGAGTGCAACGCTTGGCGCTTTGTTATTAGACTGGGAAGCTGTTGGGGAAGTAATTAAATATTTACGCCCCGACAGATTTTATTCCTTACAAAATCAAAAAATATTTTCTGGTATAATTGAACTCTATAACAAGTCGCAACGTGCAGACCTCATAACTCTCATAGAACAACTAAAATCAACAGGAAGCCTTGAAGAGGCTGGCGGACTCTCGTATATCAGTTCTTTAACAGATACAGTTCCGACAAGCGCAAATGTTGAACACTATGCAAAGATTGTTTTAGATCAAGCGGTACGTCGTGATTTGTTAAAACTCTCTGCATCGCTTGCAGAGTTTTCTCATGATGAAACAAAGAGTAGTCGTTATTCCTTAGAAGAAGCACAAAAAGAAATTTTTAACTTAACGGACCTAAATGCAACACATACTATAAAAAGCTCAGGTGAAATAGTTAATCATGCAATTGATATGATTACAAAACTCTATGAAAATAAAAATGATATAACTGGTGTTCCATCAGGCTTTTATGACTTGGATAAAATGACAAGTGGCTTTCAAAATTCTGAGTTAATTATAATTGGAGCTCGCCCCTCAATTGGGAAAACAGCCATCGCACTTTCTATGGCACAAAATATTGCTATTGAAAGAAAAATACCAGCAGCCTTTTTCTCTCTTGAAATGTCTGACACGCAAATTGTCTTTCGTCTTTTGACACAGGAATCTCGAGTTCGATCTGAATTTTTAAGAACGGGTAAACTACGCCAAGAGGATTTACAAAAACTTTTTGATGCCGCGGGAAAAATTTACGAGGCGCCTCTATACATTGTAGATTCGCCAAATATGAAACTTTTAGATTTGCGTGCATTAGCGCGAAGACTCAAAGCGCAACATGATGTTAAAATTATATTTATCGATTATATCACTTTGATTACGAGTGAGAACACTAGCTTACCACGGCATGAGCAAATAGCTGAAATTTCTAGATCTTTAAAAAGTTTAGCTCGAGAATTAGAGATTCCTATTGTGGTACTTTCTCAAGTAAAACGGGATTCAGAGGGGAAACAGCCCAGCCTAGCCGATTTGAGAGAATCTGGTTCAATTGAACAAGATGCCGACGTTGTTATGTTTTTACATCGTGAAAGAACAAAGGCTGGTTTAGATGAGCAAAAAAATCTTTCTATTGAAACGCAACTTATTTTAGCAAAACAACGTAACGGTCCTACTGGTATCGTTGATATTCTTTTCTTTCCCAACTATACCAAGTTTGATAATCTTACGCGTCACGCTTAATTTATATTTATAATCTAAGACTTTCAGAAATATTTGCATTCCATTCTTTTATTGCTTTATTCGATTGATACCAGGTAATAGTTCCATCCTGATTTAAAACAAGGAGTTTTTGTCCTATTGCAAGTATTTTTTGCGGGAGGGCCTTTGTCTTGGGCAATATTTGTGTTCGGTTTGTTTTTAAGTTAACTACCCGTACATCGGATTTACCAAGATTCGTATATAAAATAGATTCTTGAATAGTGAGAAAAGCATTTGTGTTTTCATCTTGTAAACGTAAGATACTTGCATAGGTCTTTCGATCTTTATGATAATAAAATAATTCAGTTGTAAAGCTATTATTGTTTGAATTTATACTTAAGCCGTAAAGATAGGGACTTTTGTTGTCTGTATCTTGGTCGAGTGCATAGATAAAGTCATTTGTTAAGGGGAGTAAAACTGTCTCTTTTGTTTTTGTATTTATTTCTATGAGCGGAGTTCTGGGATTTGTTGCCGCAGACTTGGAAATAAAGAGACTATCATCTTTTAAGAGAATGTCATTGATACCAGTACCTGTGTAGACTGTTTCCGTTTTTTTTGTTTGAAAATTATATGAAAGTACAGTAGTGCTGCTTAATAAAGCAATGAGTTCGCTATCGTATACTTTGAGGTTTTCTAGGGATTGACTTGGAATAAATAGCTCTTGAAATATATTTTCTAAGACATTCCACGAAACAACCGCATCTCTTTGCCCCTTTGACCAAAAATAAACACTGCCATTATGAACAAGTATATTTTTCCAATTTTGGTTATCGCATATTTTTTCTAGCTCTTTTTCATTCTCTCCGATTCTATAGAGCGCTTCATTTGTAAGTATATAGAAACTATTCGAGTCCTTTGTTATATCGAGAAATTGTACCTGTGATGATTGCGTTTCTTTTTTGGCAAATAAAAATTTTGCGCTTGTATTTAGGGAATAGAGGCTTCCATCACCGGTTCCTATAAAAATAGTTCCCGCAAGCCATGCTGCATTTGATGGAGGAACAGCAAGGTCAAAATGGCTTTCTGTGTTTATTTCAAATTGCCTATCCCCCTTTTCTAGGGAAATTTTTTTTAAACTATAGTTTTCTGCAGAAACTTCGTCAATCAGATAGAATTCTTGATTCGAGTATCCGGATATTAAAATAGGTTTTTGTACAGAAATAGTGTTTTGTGTTTTTCCATTTGTTGCATCTATTATAAAAAATTTTTTGTTTTTAAATCCCGCAAAAAATCGTTTATTTAAATCGAGAAATTGTCCCTTCTCTAAGTTACTTTCAGTTTTAATTATATTTTTTATACTGCCATCATCTAATGATGCATATGTAAATTGCCCGTTTGAAGAATAGCTTACGAGTGTTGCTTCTGATGCACTCGTTTCTGCCAAGTTAACTTGAGATATACTTGTATTGATCATCTGCATTTGAATGCCGTATACTGCGTCAAGAATAATTAAGCCATCAAAGTTTCCGTTTCCGATGAGTATATAGGAACCTTTTTGAGAAAAAGAAAGAGAAGTGATTTTCTCTTGCAAACGTTTTGCGTATATGCGCTCTTTTTTTTGCCAATCCCATACTGAAAGTCTGTACACAGAAAAACCATCAGTTTCATAAATGGCGATTATATTTCCATCAGGATGTACAGCGACTTTTTGTATTTCGACATCAGAAACTTGTAAGCGTTCTTGATTCAAGTTTGCGTCCCATCGAATAAGGAAGCCATCTACTGCACCCGTATAAAAAAAACCATTACTTTCTATAATGCTTGTGATTAGTCCCTTGTGTGATAAGGCTAATTCAGATTGAGAAAAAAGAGGTATCGATGCGAGGAGTAAAAATAAGGCGGATAAAAAAAGTATGGTTTTCTTTTGTTTTTTCACAATAGGCTCCGTGTTTTTAATTTTTGAAAATAAAGTTTATATCGCCAAAAAGGGCAAAGGCAAATAAAATTAGTATTAAAAATAAGCCAACAAATTGTACATAATAGAGTATCTT
>JAAZLA010000083.1 GCA_012799545.1 Treponema sp. | reverse complement strand
TTAAAAGGAAGCGTTGTTGCCGTAACACAAATTACGGGTAGAAAAGATATGGTTGCCATGTCAATGAAATTTGATGAAAAGGCTGTTCCTTTTTCATATAAACTGCAAATAAATAAATATCTAACTGCAATTCGTAAAACACAACTAAGTCAAACGCAAGCAAAAGAAAGAGCTGCTCAGGAAGCTGCAAAACAAACCGCTATTGCTGAAGAAAGAGCGAGAAGAGCACATACAAACGCAAATCAAGCAAATTCTCAAGAAGAAGCAAGCGAACAAGGTTCTGAACCAGAACAAGCATAAGGAAGTATAATGAATCACCCTCTCGACTCAATTATTTTTATTCAACTACCAGAAAATGCCCTCTACGAAGACACTGGTTTCCATCTCGATCCCTCGATCAGGCTCCCCGTACAAAAACCAAATGCAAACGAGGATTTTAATCCCAAGGCTCTTTCCTGGGACGGCATTTTAGCGGGTATTCTCACCCTTTTAGCCTACGATGCAGATAATGAGCATATTGCTTATTATAAATCGCTTTTACTACATACCCGACCAAATATCAAGCTCGAATTAACAGAGGCTGCTATTCTTAAAATAAAAAACGAAGATTACGACATTGCAGAAGAAATATTTTTATCGTTACGAGGGCTTGACTCAGAAGACCCGATAACGATTTTAAACTCAGCGCTCTTTTATGAACAAAGGGCTGAGTCCTATAGAGATTCAAGCTTGCATGATGATGCTGATGCCTATGAAGAAAAAGCACATAGCTACTACAAAAAAGCCTTACATGCCGAACCGCCGATCGCTGATGCTTTTTTTAATGCAGCATTTTTTTATCTCAAGCAAAAAAACGCAAGCCAAGCAAAGGACTATTTTGAAACCTATATTGCTCTCTGTCAAGGAGAGGAATGCGCGCAAGATGAAACAGTACAAAATAAAATAGAAAAAGCTCAGGAAATTGTCAACGATATAAATAGCAAAAACCTTGACGATGAGCTGTTTAAGTCCGCCTACGATTTTATACGCTTGGGGCAAGAAGAAAAAGGCTTGGAAGCTATAAAACAATTTTTGGAGAAAAACCCAAAAGTATGGAATGCATGGTTTTTGCTTGGATGGGCTTTGAGAAGGCTCGAACGATTCTCTGAGGCAAAAGAAGCTTTTTTACAATGTATCGCCTTGGACGGTATCAATGTTGACGTATACAACGAATGCGCTATTTGCTATATGGAAGAAGGCTCCTATGCAGAAAGCAAAAATATGTTGTATAAGGCCCTACAACTTGAGGGAGAAAACACAAAGATTATGTCTAACCTCGGTTTTTTAGCACTACGAGAGGGAAATGTCGAAGAAGCTCGCTCTTTTTTCCTCGCTGTTTTGGAATTTGATCCCGATGATGCACTTGTCTTGGCTACACTCGAAGGCTTAGAATAAGGGCGAAATAGTATCGCCAACCGCAATGCCCTTTTCTTGAAACCAACCCTGGCGAACTTCAAGAGCATAGCGCACATAGCTCGTACTGACCACTTCTTTAAGGCTCAAGGGCTCCATATCAAATATATCGCGTATTTCGCCCTTGTAGTCGATATATGCAATAGAAAGCGCTGTCGGAGTGTCTTTCATCCAAAAGCGTGCAATTTTATCTTTATCGAAAACAAAAAGCATAGCAGTCCCATCAGGAACCGATTTCCGAAACATAAGCCCCTTCATTTGATCTTCTTCTTTTATAGCAATTTCAGCTTTTAGAAAAAGTATCTCGCCATTTGCTTTTTTTATTTCCAAGTCGTGTATTGGCAGGGTTTCCCCCTCACAAGAAAAAAAAGAAAGCGAAAATAGGAGAAAAAGCAATAAAGAAGCTATTTGTTTTTCCTTAGGTCGAAAATCCCTCATACAAAGATTCTTGAAAAAAAACATTAAAAAGACTCCAAAAATAATTCACGCGTTATTTCAAAAGCAGCCGCATCTACGCGGGACTTATCCAAAAGAGCATTATATACTTTTAAATCTAGGTATTTAAGAGATAAGGGGCGCTCCAAGCTCATACGCAGAACTTCATTTTCCCAGCTCGTTTGCTCAGGAGAGAGATGCTGCGGCTTCCCATATTTTTCAGATAAGGTTTTGAAAAAACTGCCGTAGTCTAGCTTTGTCTCATCCATTTGAAGCGTAATAGCATAGAGCTTTCCATCGATAAACTGAAACCATGCCTTTTGTATAAATGAATAACCTTCTACTTCTATGAGCTGCCGTTCTTGATCGGGCAACAAAGAAACATCTCGCTCTCCGCGGTAGTTAAAAAGAGAATCTGCAGCAAGTTCTTGCTTTACTGACTCCAAGTCCATGCCCAATCGAATTGTCCTGTATCCAGAAGGAAGTTCCGAAATAGATTGTCCAAAAAAAAGAAGGCTAAAAGAAAAAAGAAGGCAAACAAAGGCATATTTTTTATTTCGCATGCTATTTTACCTTTCTAAAATACGATGCTGTTTTTATCAAGCCGACAGGATCTGAAATCAATATTCGATTGTTTACGAGTTTCACTCTTTGGTCACGAATAAAAGACTGCACAACGGGACCTTGCTGATCAAGCGGAAGACCACACATATTTGCCAAGTCTTCTGGTGTTATATCAAACTGATGTGGCACACCAGAGCTCACTTGAATCTTTGCTTTTTCCAACTGCAAGGCAAGCATGTCAAAAAGTTTTGAAACAGGGTCACGTATTTGTGTATTTTCAAGCTGGCGATTCATTGCCCAGAGTCGATCTGCAAGAGTTGTCGTCAAGCGTGCAATAAGTTGTGGCTGCGTTGTAACCATTTGATTAAAGTTTTGGCTATTTACAACCATGAGCTTACAGGCATCATAGGCAATAGCACTTGCACTTCTCGGTTTGTTTTCAAGCAAGGCCATCTCACCAAAAATATCGCCTTTTTTCAAAACGGCAAGAATAACCTCATTCCCATCAACCATTTTTGTTATCTTCACCTGCCCTTCTTGGATAATAAACAAGTCAAAACCACTTTGACACTCAGAAAAAATCATTGTATCTTTTGGGTAGCTTCGCACTAAATCGGGAGGAGATTCAAAGTAGACCGCCCGGGAACGTGGTTTTAATGTAACAAAACGCATTTTGGCCGCTTCTATTTGCATACCATTTGGACAAGCCTTCATATATTGATAGTAGCCATAAATGGCAATGTCTCGCTTTCCAAGACGCTCATAATAGGCAGCAATATTGAATAATTGCTCAGGAGAATCGATAATGGAGCTTTTCAAAGTGAGTTTTGTAAGCGTTTCGTTTAACTGACGCATACGAGCAGCAAAGGTTTTTATAATCTTCATAGCAACGGGCGTATTGTTTTTGATTAAGTCGGGGAATTGTTCTCTTTTAACCGATATAACAATAACATCTGTCAATGCTACAACGGTTTCAATTTGTGGTTTCCCTGAAAGACAAGAAATAACACCGAGAAAGTCGCCAACGCCGAGAATGGTATTCGTCTCCATTCCGATGCCGTTTTCCTTTGAACAACGCACTTTACCACTGTGAATAATATAAAAGCTATCACTCGTAGCCTTTCCTTCAACGAAAATATACGAGTCTTTTCTAAAAATAATAAATGCTAGTTGTAACACATTCCCCTCACTATATCTTGAGTATAAGGTGCAAGCGCCATACTGTCAATTCTCATTGTTTGTTCGCTCATACACAATAAGAACTCTCTTTAATGAGACTATCAGAAAAAATAATTTCAGGCTCTAAATCAAAGCCAAATTGTTTTTTTACTGATTTTTGCACCTCTTCTACTAAATACCGAATGTCTTTTGCTGTCGCAGATCCCGTATTTATTATAAAATTGCCATGCCAGGGCGCAACCTGCGCACCACCCCTTTGTAAACCACGGAGCCCAGCCTCATCAACAATTTTCCCGCTTGGTTTCCCAAAGTTTCGATTATTTTTAAAAACAGAGCCTGCAGAAGGATACTTAAAATGCCCTTTCTTTTCTCTATCGGCTACATATACGGCAGCATTATCAGCTACCTTTTGAGTATCGGCTTTTTCTACTCGCAAAACCACTTCCACAATACAGTTTTTTGTATTTTGAAAGGGAGAGACTTTATAATCCCAATCAGCCTCATTCATAAAGTAGTCTTCAAAAAGGCTCTGTGCATTGCAAAATTCTGCTTTTCCTATCTTTTCGCAATCGATAAAGCGTACCAGAGAAAGTCGCTCGGAGATAGAAAGCTCATAGCAGCGTGCATTCATAAAAACAGCACCGCCGATACTCCCAGGTAAACCTGCAAACTGCTCCAAACCGGTTAAACCTTCCGCAATACAAAAATCTATAATTTCAGAAATAGAAGCGCCCGCCTCACAACGCAAAAAGAGAGTCTTTGCTTCAGCCTGATTGTTTTTTTCCTCTGTACTCGACAAGGCACTGTCAAGGCTGATAGTTCGCAAAGAACGCATAGAAAGCACCGGAATAGGAATCCCCTCATCGGCAATCACAAGGTTTGACGCACCACCAAGAACAAAAAAAGGACTTTGTATTGATTTCAAAAAATCAAAAGCATAAAACAAAGCCTTTTGTGAAAAAGGTTCTATAAAAAGGCTTGCGTCGCCTCCAACGCGAAAGCTTGAAAGATGCGAAAGATTAAAATGTTCTGCAATTATACCGCGAAAGGCAGGATGCATTCCCTGCTTTTTTGTCTTGCTATTTTCTCTATTTTTGCATACAGTATTCATATGCTTATTATATCGTATAATACGATTTTAATCGAGTAATTCTAAAAAAACGAATAATAAAATGGGAGAAATCAATGGCTTTACGCGTATACAATACAATGGCTCGCTCCTTAGAAGAGTTCTTGCCTATAAAAAAAGATGAGGTTGGCTTTTATGGCTGTGGCCCAACAGTCTATAACTACGCCCATATAGGAAACCTTCGTGCCTATGTCTTTCTCGACCTTTTAAATAGAACCTTTTCATACCTCGGCTATACCGTCAATCATGTTATGAATATTACTGATATCGGGCATCTTACTGGTGACAGTGATGATGGCGAGGACAAAATGTTAAAAACAGCCCAAGAAAAGGGAAAAACGGTTTTGGAAATAGCAGCCTACTATACAGAGGCTTTTTTCAAAGATATAGATGCACTCAATATCAAGCGACCGACGGTAATTTGCAAGGCAACAGACCATATTCCAGAAATGATTGCGCTCATAGAACGCCTCGAAAAAAACGGTCATACCTACATGGCAGGTGGTAATCTCTATTTTGACGTAAGCACCTTCCCCGAATACGGCAAACTCGCTCGCATCAACATGGATGACTTAAAAGCAGGAGCAAGAATCGATATAGACGAAAACAAAAAAAATCCCTTTGACTTTGTGCTTTGGTTTACAAAAAGTAAGTTTGAAAACCAAGCCCTCGTTTGGGACTCTCCTTGGGGAAAAGGATATCCCGGTTGGCATATCGAATGCTCTGCAATGAGCATGAAATATTTGGGAGAAAACTTCGACATTCACACTGGTGGCATTGACCACATCCCCATCCATCATACAAACGAAATTGCCCAATCTGAAGGAGCCACAGGGAAAAAATGGGTAAACTACTGGCTTCATAACGAATTCCTTGTTTTATCAAAAGAAGAAGGGAAAATGTCAAAATCTTCTGGAAGCTTTCTAAGACTCTCAAGCCTCTTGGAAAAAGGCTATGAAGCCCTTGACTATCGATTTTTTCTACTTGGTGCACATTACCGAAGCCAACTCGCTTTTTCTTGGCAAGCGATGGATAGCGCAAAACAATCGAGAAGAGCCCTCCTTGGCAGAATTGCAAAAATTCTAGAAACTATTACAGAAGAAAAACGTGAAGCGCTTTTACAAAAAGACCTCTCACAACTTGGAGAAAAAGCGAGAGCACACCACAAGGCCTTTATTTCAGCAATCGAAGACGATTTGTCGAGCCCACGATGCCTTTCTGAGCTACAAATGCTCGTGAAAAACCCAGATATTTCAAATGAAGAAAAGCTCCTTCTCATCCAAGACTTCGATACAGTGCTTGCTCTCGACTTGCTTGCATCTGCAAAAGAGCTAACAGAGAAAAAAGAAGATGAGAATACAATAAGTAGCGAGCTACTGGCAGAAGTTGAAAAACGCATAAAAGAAAGAGACGAGGCGAAAAAAGAAAAAGATTATGCACGAGCTGATGCAATACGAAACGAATTGTTAGCAAATGGTATAATGCTCATAGACAGCCCTGAGGGAACAAGTTGGAAAAAACAAAATTAATGTTCCTTTTTTGTAACATTTGAGGAGCTTTATTGTTATCTACTATGAACGATTCTATATTAAAAAAAACAAAGAAGACCGGTCCCTATAGGGGCGATTCTCAGACTGATTTTAAACTGATTTACGATGAAACTATGACATTGCTATTTAGAATTGCATATAAAGTTGTAAACGATGAAGAAATTGCTGAGGATATGGCACATGATTCTTTGTTAAAACTACATGAAAAAGCAATGGTCTTTCCAACGATAGATGATGCAAAATACTGGCTGATTCGTGTAGTAAAAAATGCTTCTTTAAATTATGTAAAACGCCGAGGTAGACAAAAGATTGCTTACGACAAGGCTTTGCGGGAGGATACACGGAAATCAGAAAGTGGAGAAGCTATTTTACTTAAAAAAGAAACAAAAGAGGCTGTTTTAGAAGCTCTAGACCAGCTTCCAGAAAAACTACGAGCAATATTGATTTTGCGAGAATACGCAGAATTGAATTATAAAGAGATAGGAAGAGTGCTCGGCATAACAGAAGGAAACGTTAAAGTACGCGTTTTCCGAGCGAGAGAGAGGCTTTCAAAAATTTTAGGAGAAGACGATGTCTACATGCCCTAATTCAGATGGCTATTCAGTGTACCTCGATGGTGAAATACCCAAGCAGTATGAAGCACAATATCGGCAGCACCTCGAAGACTGCCTAGCTTGCAAAAAAAACTACGAAAATATGCAATCCATGACAAGGATTCTACATGAAGATGCAGAAGCAATACAGCTTACAGAAGCAGAACTCAATGAAAGCTTTATAAAACTGCAAAGGCTTGTGCAATTTCAAGAAAATACAAAATATACAAAACGAAATGATGGTATGCGTACTCTCAAGCATGCTCTTCCAGCCATCGCTGCAGCCTTGATTATCGGAATTTTTATTCCCTTAAAGTTTAAACAGACAGAATCCGATGCTTTTACCCCAACCTTGCATACGATCAACCCCACAGCTCGACTTATCACTACAAAAGGAATCATTGCCGAAGGCTCCCTTTCGGAAGCCCTACAAACAGCGTCCTACACTGCAAATAAATCGAGCTTAGAATTCAATCAAAACTTGGTAAACTCAGTAGATATCTTTCGACCTGCAACTTTAAATGAGCCAAGCAATATACAAATAAAAATATTTGACAAGACAGATTCTTTCCAAAAAATAAATTCTGATTTTTATCAAGCATCGTATTATACAAAAGGTAGATTCCTGCCTTGAGTTTTACACAAAAGCTACGCTATGTTTTTAAAAAATATCCATCACTGCGATTTGTAAGCCTCCTTGTGCTTATTTTCATTGTGTTTTTCAGTCTTGTCTTTTTTTCAAGAGGCATACAAAAGGCGCCGCATCTTTACGGTATTAGCCCGCAAATAGCAAATCCAGGAGATGTATTTACGCTTACTGGGCAATTTTTTGGTAGTGAGCAAAATGATTCGTATGTAGAAATAGGTGGAAATCCGCTTACACAATCAAGTTACCTCGAGTGGTCTGAAAACTCTATACGTCTCACTTTACCTGCCAATATACAAGATGGTTTGGTCTATGTTGTTACAAAGGCAGGACGAAGCGAGCCCAAAAATTTTGCAAATAGGCAGTCTATACCTATTCTCGTAAAAAAAGAAAGCACCTTACATACGCCACGTATTACCAGCGTTTCTGAAAAAAAACCTGCAGTTGGAAACCTCATAAGTATTCAAGGAGCAAATTTTTCTTCCCTCCGCGGTAGCTCAAAAGTATATTTTTCCTTGAGTGATACAGAAGACGATACAACTGAATATATTGCTTGTTCAGAGACAAACCCAGACTATGATTTTTGGAGTGATGAACAGATACGACTACGTGTTCCTGATGGCGCACAAAGTGGAAATATCTATGTGGAAACAGATACTGGCAAAAGCAATTTTTTCCCCATTCAAATAAACACAAAGGTCGGCACAAAAACACATAAAAATAAAAACACCTATCTTCTCAGCCTACACGGCAATATGACAGATATTGAAACGATAGGGGAAGGCACCCTCACCTTGCGTATTCCACGGCCGATATATTCACCCTTGCAAGAACTTATAGAGATAACTCAATCAAATCCTGAGCCAACTATCGCCGATCACATGGGCACGATAGTGCATCAATTCCCTATTTCAAAAGGCATTACTGAAAAAATCGAAGTTACGCATAACTTTGTTGTTCTCGCACGCTCACTTGAAACACAAATTGCAGAAAAAGAAATACTCCCCTATTCTGATAAAAGTTTAAGTATGTACGCAGAATACCTAAAGCCAAACAGTCTCATTGTATCTGATAAAGCAGAAATACAAGAACTAGCAAAGAAGATAACAAAGGGCACTACCAATGTCTATACAAAGGCAAGACGTATTTTTGATTATATTAAGGAAAAATTTACACTCGATGTTGAATTACGAGAAAATGAGCGAAATTTACAGTTTGCCCTCGAATTAAAAACACTTGATAGCTATGAAGCAGCTTTTTTATTTACCAGTCTTTGCCGAGCAGCTGAAATTATTTGCCTTCCGGTTGCTGGAGTTTTAATCGACGCAAATTTAATTGCAAAAAATCACTGGTGGACAGAAATTTATCTCGAAAACTTTGGTTGGCTTCCAGTCGATATGTCCTTGGCGCTTGGTTTAGAGTATCAAGGGTTTCACATAAACGAAAAAAAAGATGCCGATTTTTATTTTGGCAACATTGATTCGCAACACATAGCCTTTTCACGTGGATTAAACACTATTAAACCAACAAACCAAACAGGAAAAATTGTTACGAGAAATCGCTCCTATGCTTTGCAAACAATTTGGGAGGAAGCCTCAGCCCAAATTCTAAGCTATAGCAGTTTTTGGAGCCCAATATATGTAAATGGAGTATATTAATGATTAAAGTCCTTTCTGTCGGTGGCTCGATTGTTGTGCCACAAGAACCCGATCTTGCTTTTATTTCTCAGTTTCTTACTCTTGTAAAAGACTATCTAAATAAAGATATAAAGCGAAAACTCATACTTGTAATCGGTGGCGGCGGTCCTGCACGCCTTTATCAAAATGCCTATAAGGCAATCGTCAACGATGATACTAAAAACAACAACGAAGCCGATTGGATCGGTATAATGGCAACACGACTCAATGCACAGCTTATAAAAGCAAGTCTCGGAGATTTATGTCACGACGAAGTAGTAATAGACCCGAGCGCAGCGTTTACATTCTCTGGCCGCGTTCTTGTAGCAGCTGGCTGGAAACCAGGCTTTTCAACAGACACTATTGCGACCCTTTTGGCAGAACGCTTTGAGGCAAAAACCCTTGTCAATTTATCAAACATTGAAAAAGTCTATACCGATGACCCAAAATTAAATCCTGAAGCAAAACCGCTTGATAGTATTTCATGGGAAACATTTCGCGCCATGGTTGGTGATGAATGGACTCCGGGAAAAAACACTCCCTTTGATCCCATTGCAAGTAAAAAAGCAGAGTCGCTCGGCTTAAAGGTTATTTGTGCTGGCGGTCGAAACATAGACAATACAAAGGCAATTTTAGAAGAAAAAGATTTTTTTGGAACAACAATTAGTTAAAAGAAAGCTTTCCAATCGCTCTAAAAGTGCGTCTAGTTTTTCTCCATAGGCCTGGTCACTCGCCCAAGTTCCCGCAAGCCCATAAATCGAAGGTGATTTACCGCGTGGTTGCACCCATTTATAGCGCGGATCGACGAGTTCTTTTTGTAAATCCCTCGTGCAGGCATAAGCTTGCAAATGCTGAATGTGTGCGCGAACACCTATTTCCATGCTAGGAAAACGTAAGCCCGGCTCTTCTCTACTGATAGCACCTAAGCCACAGAAATTGTTCATATCTTCGCTAACTAAGCCACCAAAACGCAAAAAACCTGTTTCCAAACACATTTGCACAAAGGCAATATCTGAGTTTATCCCCTCATCCTGGGCTTCTTTTACATAGAAGTTTGCAAGCGCCCATACCTTTTGTGCATCTGCATGAGGATTTTCCTGCATAAAGAAATGGGACAATTCCCTTGGCTCTAAAAGTCCCTTCATACAGATGAGACGAGAGAGTTTTTTCTCCTCTTTTTCAATTGCAAACTGCGGTGAACTAAGGCAAGAGAGGAGAAAAGAAAGAAGAAAAAAGGAAAAAATCATCGAAACAAGCTGCTTTTGTATTGTATAGTTATTTTTAGTATTCATATTTTTTATATATCGGTTTTTTTATTTTAAAATACATAAAACTCATGCAAAAAACCAATAATACATATAGGAGGCAAAATGAAAACAGGAAACATGTATAAGACAACAAATCCTATTTTAAATGATGAAAACGGAAAACCACAAATTCGCGAACGAGCGCTACACTACGGTTTTTCAGACTTAAACGACCACCAACTTCTCATGATGCTTATAGGCAATGGGATAAAAGGTTGTCCCGTCGACGAACTTGCAGAAAAGGTATTGGTGATTATTAGAAACCCAAGTATTTCTGATTACGCCCAAGCATTGAAAGAAATTCCCGGGATAGGCCCATCAAAAGCAACGCTTATAGGAGCTGCAATAGAGTTGGGGAAACGATTTCATGCAAAAAACACGAGTATTATCCGCTCCCCTGAAGATATTCTCCCTTTTTTTATGCATATATCACTAGCCCCAAATGAATCTTTTTGGTGCGCATCTCTTAATGGCGCACATGAGGTTATAAAAATTCGTGAAACAAGTAAGGGCTCCGTAAATAAATCCATTGTTGATGTTCGGGAAGTCTTTTGCGAGCCTCTAAAAGAGAGAGCATGCGGAATTATAGTCTGTCATAATCATCCTTCGGGAAATTTAAGTCCCTCAAATAATGATATCGAGGTAACAAAACAACTTAAAAAAGCAGGCGAAATCTTAAATATTCAAGTATTAGATCATTTAATTGTCAGCTCTCAAGGCTATCTTAGTTTTTCAGAACAAGGATTTCTTTAGAAAAAATACCTGCAAAAACAGAGTATTGGCATAAAGTCGTTTTTTTTGTATAATTATAGAGAAAAATACATAGAAAGTGAGGAATTGAATGATTAGAGGTGGAGATATAAATAAAGGAACAGTCTTACTCATAAAAAACGCACCCTATCTCGTGGTAGAGAGAGAATTTGTGAACCCGGGAAAAGGTTCTGCTTTTGCAAGAGTTAAAATGAAAAATCTCAAAGATGGTTCTGTTTTAACACAAACAATAAAAACACCAGACATGGTCGAAGATGCGGTAGTGGAAACTGTAGATGCACAGTACCAGTACTCTGATGGTGAAAACTTTGTTTTTATGAACAACACTACTTTTGACACTATAAACGTACCCTATACTCTAAATGATACCTTGCAGTATTATCTTAAAGAAGGCGAGTCCTATCCTGTTGTTATCTGGGAAGAAGAACCTATCGATGTGAAAATTCCACCAAAGATGGTTTTTATTGTTGCTGAAAGTGAAAATTATATAAAAGGCGACACCGTTTCAGGTGCAACAAAGCCAATTGTTACAGAAACTGGATTAACTGTTCGCGTTCCTTTGTTTATTAAACAAGATGAAAAGATTATGGTAAACACCGAGACAAACGAATACGTCGAGCGTGTAAACAACTAATCTTTTTAAAAAGCAAAATTACAATTGTTTTAATAAAAAAAAGAACTGCCTATACAGACAGTTCTTTTTTTTGGGCGATATTGGAATCGAACCAATGACCCCAAGCGTGTCGAGCTTGTACTCTAACCAGCTGAGCTAATCGCCCTAATTGTTTATATACTAATAAAAAACAAAGATTAGGTCAAGTACAAAAAAAGCTACTAAGTATTGCTTTTTCAACAATAATTAGTAGCTTACAACAAAACATA
>JAAZLA010000082.1 GCA_012799545.1 Treponema sp. | reverse complement strand
AATATCGGATTATATCCATATGCGGGGGTGGTGGAATTGGTAGACACGCTAGCTTGAGGTGCTAGTGGCTTCACGGCTGTGCCTGTTCAAGTCAGGTTCTCCGCAAAAAAAGAGCATTTCTATTTTTGAAATGCTCTTTTTTTTTAGTTTCCTTTTAGTACACTTGTTTCAAGCGTTTCGGCTATTTTCTTAAGCTCTTCCGAAGCTGCAGTAATAGCTTGCGTAGAAAAAGAAAAGCTTTCAACCCCCGCTGCAATTTGCCGAAGCGTTACAACAATTTGCTCAAAAGCAAATGTTTGTTGCTCTATGATGTCACGGATATCACTCGAAGATTCAGCGGTAATTTCTGCAGATGATTTTATATAATTAAAGTTTTCTTCTAGATTTGCTGAAAGAGTAATTCCTTCTTGAATTTTTTCCGTTCCGCCTTCTGACGTTATAATGAGATTATCTGAAGAGTGTTGAATTTCTGTGATTCGCTGTTTTATTTCTCGAGTAGAATTTGTAGTTAAATCTGCTAAACGCCGAATCTCAGTTGCAACGATATTGAAACTTTTGCCTGCTTCACCTGCACTTGCCGCTTCAAGTTCTGCATTAAATGCAATAATTTTTGTTTGATCGGTTATAGTATTTATAATATTTACAATATCCCATACACCTTCAATTTTATCGCTCAAAGATTTTATACCAGTGATAGTGTCTTTATTTGCATCATTAATTTCTCTCATTTTTTCCACATTTGTTGCAAGTGTTTTTACTCCATGTGTAACATTTTGCTTGGTCTTATTTGCAACGAGTGCAACATCACCTATTCGTGTAAGAATATTCCTCGATAATTTGTCGGAATCTTCCATGGTTGCAACAATTTCTTTTACAGATGCAGATTGCTCTAAAGATATGGATTCTGTTTGCTTAGAAATAATAACCAAATCCTGTGTTGACTTTGTAATCGATGAAGCTATCGCACCTGTATTTTGAAATAAAACATTGAAAATGGTAATTATTTTATTTATAAGATAGGCATTGAATGAAAGTTCATTTGACAAATCTGTTTCTAAAAAATCGCTATTGTGTTCCTCTTTTGAAACAATTGACAGCATGGCGCTTGTCATATTTGCATTTGTTTTATACATTTGAGAAAAATACATACGATTTAAAACAATACAAAATAAAATATTTAAGAAAAACAACAAGGCAATACGAAACATTGAACCGAACTCGTCATAAGCGTTAAGCAAAGGATTTTTAGAAAGATAGCCAAACCACAAGAGAATAAAAAAGATAAGACTTGAAAAAACAAGCGGTATAATATTATAAAAAACATAGGTTATTTTTAGACGAGAGCCAAAAAACTGTTTACTAAATACCGCTTTATCATCCACGCCTTTTTTTACAATAGGTTTTGCATAGGCTGAACATACATTTTCTGCCATGTTAAATGTAAATAAGGATGAAATAATTGAACCCAAAAGAGCAGCAATAAGAGCAAAAACAGATTCTGCTAAAGAAAAATCAACAAAGGCAAAGCAAAGAAAAACCCAAACGATACATCCCAGGTAAAAAACGAGGCCAACTTGTATTGCTATGTATTTTGGTAAAACTAATAAATCAGAAAGTAAGAGAGTTCTATCTTGAATATCGGTTTCCTTGTTTTGAAAAATATGCAAGCGTTTTGAAACAGAAAGGGTGATAAATTTATTAGTAAAGGGAGCGACAAGTTGTTGAACAGAAAGCATAACCACTAAGCCTAAAATCATAGCTTTGGGAATGAGGTTAGTGGAGACGCCGGAATAAATAAAAATATATGGCATCAATATAAGACCCGATAGCATGTTTGGTAAAAAACCAGAAGCCATCATTTGTTTTTCTAGATTTTTTTTTGTAATTTTCATTATACTTCTCCTTTTGCAACTCTATCTGCCAGACGTTCAAAACATTCTATGTTCTCAGACATGTCGTAAGCATGCAAGGAAGCTTCATCTAACAAATGTTTTAATTGCTCAGTTAACGATAAAATAGCATTGTGTATTTGCCCTTCTTTTATTTTATATCTTTGAACGTCAGGTATATCTATAACATTTATTTCTGCTTTCTCTTTCATTTCATCTAAAAGCATTTCATTTTTTTCCAAAAAAGTTTTACTTTTTTTAGTTATTTCAAGTGAGTCTTGAAAATGAGAGATGAGTTTTTCTGTAGTAGTATGTACAAGGCTGATTTGCTCTTGCGTTTCAATTATAGAATCCATAGTATAATCAGCTAAGCGCCGTATTTCAGTTGCTATAATTAAAAAATTTTTTCCGCTTGCGCCTGCTTTTACTGCTTCAAGTTCAGCATTAAAAGCAATAATTTTTATTTGGTCAGCAATATCTGTTAGCAAAGAAGTAATTTCACTTATTCCTGTAAGTTGATTTTCTAAATTCTTTATCTCACGTGTTGAGCTAAGGTTTTTATTAGTATTCTGCAAAGCTGTATCCTTAGATTGACTGATTAAAGCGTAAGCTTCATCTATAATGCTCTTTATTTGACCGTGTGTATCAAAAAAAGAATCGAGCTCAGCAAAAAAAAGATCGGAACTTTGATTTATTTTTTTTACTTCTTCATTTATATTACCTATAACACGATAATTTGTTTCTGAAACGGTTTCTTCTTCTGATTTATATTTTTTTAAGAAAAAGGTCAATTCCGATATCTCAGAAGAAATACGTTTATAAAAATCCAAAATTCTCGGAAAACGATGTATTGTATTTCTAATGAGAAAAGAAATATATGAGATTTCATTTGATAAAGCAACAGGCACTTCTTTCTCACTTTTAAAATCAGTTTTTGAAAGCCATTCAAGAAGGTATTGGACTTTAGCAATTTCGAGAATAGAATTGTTTCTAAAAGCCAGAAAAAGCGAAATAAGAATAACAGTATTAGTAAGAAAAAAGAGAACCGTTCTTCCTAAAGAAAATATATTTTGTTCTAGAAGGATGTCTTTTTGTATCAAAAAATAAGCAAAGGTAAGAACAGAAACAAACAAAGCGGGTATTATGGTAAATAATAAAAATTGTATTTTTAGTGAAATTCCATAATATTTTTTGCTTTCCAATTCGCCTAAATCGATTCCAGAATCAAAGATAGGTATTGCATATTTATGGCAAACAATTTCTGAAGTAAATAATGCAATAACACCCGCCACGTATGAAGCAAAAACACATACTGTAAATAAAAAGATCAGTTTTACGAGACTAATTCCGATAAAAAAATACGTTAACAAAATAAATAATAATGAGGCAGAACCAAAAAGAATAAAAACATAATACATAATTATTCTTGGGCAACGTAAAAGTTCAACAAACAAAGCTGTGCTTTTATCTATGTCGAGACTTCCCTCTTTCCATAAAATGAGTTGATTTGAAATCTGCCGAGTGTAACTTGCATTTGTAAAAGGTGCTACAAAAAACTGGAAGATTAAAACAGAAGTTGTCGCAAAAAGCAGTATAAAACCAAAGTCTTTAAAGGAAATTTCCAAGAAAAACAATATATATACGAAAATAATAATAGCAGTAATGATATTATTTTTTGCCCCATATAAAAACATTTCATCTTGAAATGTTTTTACCTTAGTTTTTTTTATTTTCTTTGCTTTTTTTATCATTTTCTCCCTCTATTTACTTAAAAGTGTTATAGCGCCATCCCAATTAGTGGGCGGTTGCGATGCAAATGATTTACACCGATTTTGTAAAACCATCGTAGCCGTATCCTGCGGCATAATATCGAGAGCTTTTGTAAAATAATTATAGGCTAAATTCCATGCACCTAATATATAAAGCTCCATTGCTTTCGTTATAGTTTCCTGAAATTCTGTTGAATATGCATCTTCTTTTCGCATAACACGATAAATTGAAACTGGTATAGACTTCCCTTTTACTCGAACAATATCTAAATGCCGAGTAGAAAAAGTTTGATCGAGTTCTTCCTTTATCGCATCTGAAATAATAATAGGAGCGCCATATTGTTTTGTAAGGCTTTCTAATCGAGACGCAAGATTTACTGAATCTCCAATAACGGTATAATCTATTTTTTCCTGACAGCCAATGTTTCCCACAACTACATTTCCTTGATGGATGCCTATCCCAATTTTTAATTCATGATTTTCTGGAAAAATTAAAAGGCTTGTATCAATTGTATGTATAACTTCTTGCATCTCCAGTGCAGTTCTTACTGCTCGTTGTGCATTATCTTCATAACTTGTTGTAGCCCCAAAAAGCGCAAGGATAGAATCACCCATAAATTTGTCAACTGCTCCTCCGTTCTTTTTTATAATTTCCACCATGTGAGTAAAATATAAATTTAAAAAACTAACAACATTCTCTGGTGTGTTTATTTCGCTTATAGCCGTGAAATCTCGAATATCCACAATTACGACAGCAACCATTCTCTTTTCTCCCACAAGTTGCTTAGCTTCACCTTCATACCCTAGAATATTATCGATTATTTCTTCGGGTACAAAACGAGAAAACGTTTTCTTCATTCTCATTTCTTTATTAATAACAGATGTAAAATTTAAAGACATTTCTATGAGAAAAGCAATTTTTTCGCAAAAAAAATGTAATAACTTTAATTCTTGCTCAGTAAAATAATTAAATTCAACAGCTCCTATATGAAATGTCCCCACAAAAGAATTCGCATAAAGGACAAAGTGTTCATAAGATGAAATAACATTTTGTTTTGTTTTTACTTTCTTTTCAAAACGATATGATTGTTCTTCATTATATTCTAGTAAACTAAGATCAAAATCATCTGGTACATAACTTCCAAAATGTAATTTAGATACTTTATAGAAATCATTTTCCTCTATTTTGGATAAACTATTTGATATTAAAGAATGTTTTTGAACTTCTCCTTCATTGAAAATAAAAAAAGAAAATATTTCTACTTCAAAAATTTTTACAATAAGATATAAAAGATTTTTTAGCAAGCTTGCCGTATTTTCGAGATAAAGATTCATTTCAAAAAGTGATTCCAAAAAAATGTAATTAAAAAAAGTTTTTTCGGTTGATTTAAGGGCAGAGACAAGAAGATCTTTTTCAGAAATTTCATTTACATTAGTTTCAAAAACTTCAGCTTCTCCCAAAAGATGCTCAACTTCCTCGCAAAACTCTCTTGTGTTATTTGCATTAAAAAACAAAAAAGCGTCTGCATGTGTTTTTTCTGCGTAAAAAGATTTTAACTTAGTCTCTTCGCTATAGTATAAAAGCACCTTTATTTTTTCTGTTTTGGAGTCTGCTTTGATTAAATGAGCCAAATGAAATCCCGTAAATGGTTCAAGGTATATTGATGAAATAAGTAAAACCACCGAATTTGACTGTATAAACAAGAGCGCATCATAGGCATTGTCAAAAAAAACAATTTCTTCTTTTATCTTTCCTAAAATAGATTTAATAACATTTTGTACAATCTTTGAATATTCACAAACAACTATTTTATTCTTTACCATCTATTAATCCTTTTACAATTGAAAGCATCTTTCTTCTTTCAAAATTTGATTTAAAAAGAAAACCGGAAACTCCCATTTCCATTGCCTTTTCTTCAACAGATCGCCCCCCAAGAGATGAAATAACAAGTATTGGTGTTTTCTCATATCCTCGAATTCGTTTTAGATTTTCAATAAATACATAGCCATTCATTCGTGGCATTTTTATATCGGTTACAATAATATCATACTTTCGTTTTTTTACGATACTCAAGGCTTCAATGCCATCTTCAGCGGTATCAGCAATAAATCCCTCTGCTTCTAAAATATTTTTTTGAATTTCTCTCGTTATCGCTGAATGATCAATAATAAGGATTTTTTTTATATCGCGTATGTTTTTTGCTTCAGCCTTAATTAAAGAATAAGTTTGCAACAATTCTAAGCGTTCTATCAGCTCAGGAATATCTAAAATAGGTACAAATCGATGATTTTCATCCAAAACTAAACCTTGAAAAATATGATGCTTTTTTAAAATAGAAGGAAGTGGTTTTATAATAACAGAAACTGTATGTAACAATTCATTGATGCTAATACCTATTTTCTTTTCAAGATATTCAACAATCAAAATCACTTGTGTCCCTTTTTCTTTTGTATCAACCACCTCCCCTATAAGCGCATTTAATGAATACACGGGTAAAACTTCGTCGCGTAATCTAAACATTGTATTGTTTTGCAAGTAAAGCAAATCATTTTTGGGACAATTATATATTTCTGAAATATAGCGAACTGGGATAAGAAAAGTAAAAACTCCCGCTTTTACAAAAACTCCTTTTAAGGTTGCCAGAGAAGTTGGTATAGAAAGACTAAACTCTGTACCAAGGTCTTTTTCTGCTGTGAGAAAAATCTTAGCCCTAATTTTCTCTAGGTTTTTACGGACTATATCTAAACCATCTCCATGATGTTTAGGTTGACTAGATTTTTGTACAACACTGAATCCCGGCATAAAAAGAAAACTCGAAAGTTCTTTTTCTGTCATTTCTAAAATAATTGCTGTTTTATCTGGATATAAATCAAGGGCTTTAAAGCGCACCGCTTCATAGTCAATGCCGCAGCCATCATCAGAAAATTCAAGAGTAATATGTTCAGCATGTTTGTATATACCCAAAAATACCTGTAATCTTTCTTCCTTCCCTTTTTGTAATCGAATTTCTTTTGTTTCATATGCATGGTCTATTACATTTTTTAGTAATTGGTACAGTATTTCAGAAACTGAATCTAAGATATCTTTATCCAAAAAGAAATCAACTTCTGGAAAATGGAAAGCTATTATTTTATTTTGCTCTAAGGCTTCTGCCTCAATCTTTTTCTGTAAAGGTTCCAAAATTCTGTTTAAAGATATGAGGCGAAATTCATAAATATTTTTTTGAAGGCTTGCCATAGAACTTTCCAAATGTTCTAAATCATCGGAGAGTTCTTTTTTAAGTTTCTTTAAAAAAGGTAGATTTTTATTTTCTAATTCCACGTTAATATCATCTAGATATTTTTTTAGTTTATTTTGTTGCAATACTATGTTTTCAAATCGCTTAATAAGATCATCTAATCGCTCTATGCTAATTTCGATTGTTTGAATACCGAGTGTTTTCTTTTTTATATCAGCAGGGAGAAGTTCAGGAAGATCAAAAATTGATTTAGGTTGCAGTAAAGAAATAATTTTGTCAAAGGAAAAGGGTAAGCCATTCACTGCTTTGTTAAAAATATCTAAAAAATCATCAACTGGTATATCATCTGATTTTTCTTCATCAATATTTTTTACAATTAAAACAAACATATCGCAGGTATAAGAGAACAATTGTAAAGCCTTTGCGTTCAAATCTATTCGAGTATGAACTACTGCCGATATAAGGGTTTCAAATCCTTTGATTAAGGAAAACAATACGTCGAACCCCATGAATAATGCTGCATTTTTAAAGTTTCCTAATTGATGCAAAAGAGAAGCAAAGGTTTCGTCAGATACTTCACGCTTTAATAATTTTATATACTTCGATATTTCTTTTATGTATTCTTTCGATTCATTTACAAAAGAAGTGATAAACTCATCAGTTTTTAGGAACATGTAATACCACCTTCTTTACGAAAGAAAAAAACATTTGATTCTTTATATTTTTTTAAAGACGATTCTTTTGCAATTTGTATAGATGCTATTTCATTTGTCGAAACAAAAAGCAAACCCTCAGGTTTTAATTTCCCTTCCATAAAACGTAAACATGCTTGTTTTGTTTCATCAGAAAAATATATAAACACGTTTCTCAAAAAAATAACATCAAACTTTTTATCGCTAAGACAATCTTTACAGCCATCAAAACGAAATAGATTAAAAGGAAAACTTTGCACCGTATCAAGAATTTCTTTTGAAAGAGAAAAGTTTTTTTGCTCGTATGTAAGATAGGGTTCCAATAATGTATGAAAAGCACTTCCATCTTCACGTAAAGAACTAGGACTATAGCTTCCTTTT
>JAAZLA010000011.1 GCA_012799545.1 Treponema sp. | reverse complement strand
GAAAGCGCTTTTTTTACAATGGAAAACAAATCTTTTTTTTCAAAATTTTATTTTTTCTAGCTTTTTGAAACCGCACAATGTCTTAGCATATCGACCCTATAGCTCTTGCGAACCTTACTTTTTCCAAAAGGCTGGGCTAAAATAAATTAAAAGCGTATAAAGCTCTAAGCGACCGGCAAGCATAGCAAAACTAAACCAGAGCTTTGTAGTGTTGGAAAAAAAGCCATAGTTTCCTGCGGGACCAAGGAGTCCAAAACCCGGACCGATATTGCCCACCATGGAAAGACTTGCGGTAAATGAGCTAAGCAAATCAACTCCATCGCGAGACGCAATGACTGTGCTAATCGCTACTAGAATAAAATAAAGAAACACAAAGGCTGAGACAGAAAAAACTAAGTCCTTTCTGCCAGCTTTTTGGTTAAGCCGAATCGTATAGACACCGTGGGGATGCAACATCTTTTTTATTTCATTTGTCGCTTGCTTAAACAAAACAGTCCAGCGAACAACCTTTATACCACCAGCGGTGGAGCCGGATGAGCCTCCGATAAACATCAAAAAGAAAAGAAGACTTTGTGCAGCTCCTGGCCAAAGCGTAAAGTCTCTTGTTGCAAAACCTGTGGTTGTGAGTATGGAAGCAACTTGAAAAAAAGCATGTCGCAAGGCTTCTTCTATTTTTCCATATAAAGGATAGATGGATAAAAATATAAAAAACGAAGCAATAAAAATAATAGAAAAATAAACCTTGCATTCGGTGTTTTTTAATAGCTCTTGTCTTTTTTTATTCCATAGTAAAAAATACAAACTAAAATTCACGCCGGCTAAAATCATAAAAACAGTACATATCCATTGCGCACTTGCAGAATAACTTGCAAGGCCGCTATTTTTCATAGAAAAACCGCCTGTTCCAAGCGTTGCAAAGCTATGAAAGACTGATTCGGTAAAGCTCATTTTTGCAAATAAAAGAAGAATCACTTGTAAAAACGTCAGTATAACATAAAAAATCCACAGTTTTTTTGCCGTTTCACGAATTTTTGGTGTTATTTTACCTTTATCTGGTCCGGTTGTTTCGGCTTTTATTAGCTGAAAACCACCTATGCCCAAAAGCGGCATGAGCGCAACTGTTATAGCAACAATTCCCATACCTCCAAGCCAGTGCATTTCAGCCCGCCATATATTGAGCGAAAAAGGAAGCGCTTCAACAGAGCTTAAAATACTCGCTCCCGTTGTTGTAAAGCCAGAAACACTTTCAAAAAACGCATCAAAAAAAGAAGGGATATAGCCAGAGATCATAAAAGGAATGGAACCCAAGAGGCAGGAAAAAAGCCAGGATAGGGCAACAACAACAAAGCCAAGGCGCATAGGTAGACGCTGTTTTTTTTTAGCCTTGAAGAAAAAAGCCAAAAGACCAAGTAAAAAACAAAATGCTATGGGAATAATAAATGAAAGATAGACGTCAACTTCGGAAAAATAAATGGCAAAGGCTAAGGGTATGAGCATAAAGCAGGCGATAATACAGAGCAAAAAAACAATAATTCTTGCTAAAAAATACATCATTGTTTTACACCAAAACCTTGCATAAATTCTTTGTTTTTTTCTCTATCGTATAAAACAATGAGAGAATCTTGTGCAAAAAGCTTCGTATCTCCAGTGGGAATATGATACAAAAGCTCTTTTTCTTTTTTTATAAGCAATACTAAAAAAGCAGCCTCTGCAGAAAGGTCTTTTAAGTTTTTTCCATAAAAAGGAGAGTCTTTTAGCACGCTCAATTCTGCAATTTCCATCTCACCTTCAAAAAGCGTATGGATTCTAGAAATTGATTTTCCCCTCAGGTGGCTCATAATGGCATCTATAACCACATCTTTTATCGGAATAGCAACATCAATACCTATGCCATTTGCAATTTTTGCGTATTGCGCATTTGTTACAAGACAAACTGTTTTTATATCTCCAATCGATTTGAGATATGCGGCAGTTACTATATTTAATTCATGATTATGAGTTGAGGCAATTAAAACATCATAGTTTTGCAAGCCTTCTTCTTCAATAAAACCCTCATCGCTAATATCTGCCTTGTAGACAGTCGCTTCGGGAAAAAGTTCTGCCGCATTTTTTGCAAGCTGTCCGTCTTTTTCAATAATCGCAAATTCCTTGCGCAATTTTTGAGGAACAGAAAAAACATGTGAAAAAAACCGCTTTTTTTTAGCTTGCATGAGGCGTCCTGCAACCCGATTTCCTATGCGTCCGGCACCCAAAATAGCAATTTTTCGTATTGTTTTTTTTTCTTCTCCAGCAAGTTGCAAAAGGCTTTCTACGTCTTCATCCTTCGTTAAAAAACCAATGCGATCGCCCGCTTGAAAGACAGCCTCTCCATTGGGAATATAAGCTGTTTTTTCATTTTCAATGTATACCGCAAGAAATTGTTTTTTTGTAATGGATTTTAAGTTTTGTATGGCAAGCCCATCAAGGGCAGAATCTTTTTTAACTAAAACCGAAGCTATTTGATAATCGCTTCCTTCAAAGTCAATGCTCTCTGAAACCGTATCCCATTTTATCGCATTTACAATTGCCTCAGCTGCTTCTAGATCTGGCTGAATCATAAAGTCAATACCGTAGGGTGGACGACGATTTTTTTCTGCATTTTTTTTGCTCTGTATTCCTATGTCATTATAATAATCACTGTTTCGTACACGTGCTATTTTAACAACCTGTGGATAAACTGAGTCGACAAGGGAGCAGCTTATCATGTTTAGCTCATCACTTTCGGTAAGCGCAACAAGAAAATCAGCTGTTTCAATGCCAACTTCTTCTAGAACTTTAAGGTTATTTCCATTTGCTTGTAAGAGCATACAATCGAGCCGATTCGATGCATGCCGGATGGTTTCTTCATCCTTATCTATAAGCACAACATCTTGCCCTTCTGATATGAGCCGTTTTGCCAATTCAGTTCCCGTAAAACCGGCACCGATTATAATAACCTTCATTTTTTGTCTATTCTATTTCCTGTTCGAGTTTTGATTTTTTTCTACCACTCACATCATATAACGAAACGACAGCAATGGAAAGTACCACAGAAGCACCTGCTTCAAGTAATGCTTGTGGAAGTAACATAATTAAAAACGCAATATACCCCGCACCTTCTGTAATCGCTACAAGGTCGG
>JAAZLA010000010.1 GCA_012799545.1 Treponema sp. | reverse complement strand
GTCTACGCGACGCGAGATCATTCTGGGATTCTTATTTTTATTTCGGTAATGGAGCGCGAAGTGCGTATTCTTGCTGATATTGGGCTTGCAGAGAAGATTGAGCAAGAAAAATGGAATAGTATCGCACAAGAACTCTCAGCGGCGTTTAAAGCGAATGCGGTAAAAGAAGGTTTAGAAAAGGCGATTCACGATTGCGGACTGCTTTTGCAAGAGCATTTTCCTGTCCAAGAAGATAATCCAAATGAACTAGCTGATGGTTTAGTTGTTTTGGAGGTAGCTGAATGATACGGGTGAATAACGCAGGTTTTCGTAAACATTCTTTTATCGTTTTATTTTTTGTATTAGCTGTCTCTGTTTTTTCGCTTTCTGTTCCTCCGATGCAGGGCGCCGTCAATGACTGGGCAGGTATTCTTTCTGCGAGTGAAAAAAATGAGCTTGAAACATTTTTAAATGCAACGAATGACCAAACATCAGTGCAAGTTGCTGTTTTAACACTTCCTTCACTCGAGGGAGAATCCCTAGAGACTTTTAGCATGAAGGTTTCTGAAGCTTGGAAGCTTGGACAAAAAGAAAAAGATAATGGTGTTTTGCTCCTCGTCTCCATGGAAGAAAAAAAAATCCGCATTGAAGTTGGCTATGGCTTAGAAGATCGTCTCACAGATATAAAGTCAGGCTTGATAATACGAAATATTATAGCACCTGCATTTCAAAGTGGGCAGTTTGGTAAAGGAATTATAGAGGCAGCGAAAACAATCGTCGGCATCGTAACCGATAATGAAGAAATTATTTCAAAAAAAATCAATAAAACTGATAACGATGACAGTATCGTTGGTTTTATTATTTTTATTATCTTTGTTTTATTTATGACTGGTGCCCTTGGTCGAAGGGGACGCGGAGGCTGTGGTGGAGGGCTTGGAAATCTTTTCTGGCTGCATCTTTTATTTGGTGGCAGCGGAAGAGGTGGTTCTTCCTTTGGCGGTAGGTCAGGAGGCAGTTTTGGGGGTGGCTCTTCCCGTGGTGGTTTAGGCGGCGGTTTTCGAGGTGGTGGCGGTAGTTTCGGGGGCGGAGGTGCCTCTGGTGGCTGGTAAAAATACAAAGGCAAAGATGATTAGTAGTTAACAAAAAGTAAAATCTAAGATACAATTATCTCTTAATAAAAAAACAATTAGATTACTCTTTTTGAAAATGTAAAGGAATTATCATGGCAATAAATTGTGGTATTGTAGGGCTTCCAAATGTGGGAAAGTCTACTATTTTTTCAGCATTAACATCTGCTCCAGCTGAGGCAGCAAATTATCCCTTTTGTACAATCAATCCCAATATCGGTATCGTAGAATTACCTGATGCACGGCTTGATTTTTTAGTTAAAACGCTTAAACCCAAAAACAAGGTACCAACTACGGTAGAATTTGTTGATATTGCAGGTTTAGTAAAAGGCGCATCAAAGGGAGAGGGCTTAGGCAATCAATTTTTGGCGCATATTCGTGAAGTGGGCATGATAGCTCAAGTTGTCCGTTGTTTTAAAAATGATGATATTATTCACGTAAACAATAAAATAGACCCTGTTGACGACATGCTTACTATCAATATGGAGCTTGCTTTTGCTGACCTTGCGACGCTTGAAAAAGCACTGGAAAGAGCGCAAAGGGCGAGTCGAGTGCAAGCAAAAGATGAGCAAAAAAAAGCTCTGTCCCTCATTGCGGTTTTGGAAAAAATTAAGCCGCTTTTGGAAAATGGTGAATCTGTTCGAAAAGCTGGTTTGACTGATGAAGAAAAAGCGCTTGTTTACGAATGTCATTTTATAACATTAAAGCCGCAGCTCTATGTTTGCAATGTCGACGAAGATGGCATGCAAAATGGCAATGAATATATCGATGCGGTGCGGGCGCAAGCTGAACAAGAAGGGGCGAAGCTTGTGGTGCTTTGTGGAAAATTTGAAGCTGAGCTTGCAGATATGGACAGCGAAGAAGAAAAAGCTGCTTTTTTAGCTGAGCTCGGTTTGGAAGAGTCTGCGCTTTCTGTGCTCGCACGAGAGGCTTATGACTTACTTGGTTTACGAACTTTTTTTACAGCGGGAGAAATAGAATGTCGCGCTTGGACTATCCGCAAGGGGGACAGAGCTCCAAAGGCAGCTGGCGTTATTCACAGTGACTTTGAAAGAGGTTTTATCAAGGCGGAAGTTTACTCGTATGACGACCTCGTTTCTTATGGAAGTGAAGCAGAAATCAAGGCAAAGGGTCGCTATCGAGTTGAAGGAAAAGAATATATTGTCCAAGATGGGGACATTATTTTTTTTAAGTTTAATGTATAGATAAAAGGGGTACAATAGGTACCTCTTTTTTTTTATTTTAAAAAAAATTAATAAAAAATACAAAAAAGTCCCGAGAAAAACCAATAATAAGACATGAAGAAAGATACAAAACTATTTAAAATGCTTGCATTTTCTTTTGTCCTTGTTTTATTTTTTGCAAGCTGTCACAATCTAAGTTCCTCCTTTGCAGGAAGAGGCTATCGTCAAGGCGCTCTCTCTATTACATCATGGAATATTCAAACCTTCTTTGACACCCAAACGAGCGGAAGGGAGTACTCGGATTTTATCGGGACAAAACTTTGGAACGAAGAGGTGTATGTAAAGCGTCTTGAAAGGCTTTGTCAAACAATGGAAGCATTAAACTCTGATATCTTTATTTTCCAAGAAATTGAAAATGAGGCTGTGCTCGTAGATATTGTAAATTACTTAAAGACTCAGGGAAATCCCGCCTTAGCATACTCGCATGCTGTTTTTATACCTTCGAGGGATAATGTGCTCGGTTGTGCTATCCTCTCGCGTTATCCAATTATTTCTTGTACGAGTCACCAAATTGATTACCGGTTTGAAGGGAAAAAACAGCCGGATACTCGGCCTTTGATGGAAGTTTTAGTGCAAGCTCATTTTTCAAAGCCGCTTCGAGTGTATACGAGTCATTGGAAGAGTAAATCGGGTGGAGCTGAGCAGTCAGAATTTTGGCGAGATGCACAGGAAGCTTTAATTGCGCGGCGAATACGAGAAACAGGTGATCAACTCTATATCTTTGCAGCAGATTGTAACCGTGATTTATCAGAATTTGCTCAAGATGGCCAATATATTGTTTTAGATACTGAGGGGCAAAGGGTTAAAACACAATCGCCCTATTTATTTGATGCCTTTGCAGATGAGGATGGGACCTATTTTTTTCAAAAAGAATGGAACAAAATAGATCATTTTTTCATTGGAGAAGCCTTGCATATTCTTTCGTTTTGTATTGAACGCAAGGGACTTCATGTCGATAAAGACGGTATTCCATATCGGTTTTCTATTTGGAATGGGCAGGGTTATTCAGATCATCTTCCTATATCCTGTGTAGTGAGTGAAAAAATGAATAAAAACGATTAAAAGGGTAACTTTCTCACGGTCTTTCGTGTATAATAAATGTATATTAAGTATATACATCATTGAAACAGAGGAGAAAACTATGGCAACTATTACATTCACAAAAGACAATTTCGAAGCAGAAGTACTAAAATCTGATAAACCAGTTCTTGTAGACTTTTGGGCACCTTGGTGTGGCCCCTGTCGTATGGTAGGTCCTATCGTAGACGAGATAGCAAAAGAGGCAACACATGCAAAAGTAGGAAAGGTCAATGTTGATGAGCAAGAAGAGCTCGC
>JAAZLA010000081.1 GCA_012799545.1 Treponema sp. | reverse complement strand
GTCAAAGATACATCGTGTAGAACAACTTTTAAATTGCCAAAACGCTTCTCTTGTTGAGCTGCAAAGGCTAACAAAGAAACAAAGAAACATAGGATAATAGTCAATTTTTTTTTCACTTTATTCTCCTCTTTAGCTTATTCTTCACCAAGGGTGTTTTCTTCAAGCTCAATCTTTATTTGTGCTGCTTTCTCTTTGAGCATTTGTATTTGTTTTATGAGATCTTGCGAAGCACTTTTTGCTTCGTTCTTTTCTATATTATCTAAAAGATTTTGCAATTGTACTATTTCTTCAGCTTGTAAACTGGAATGCAAGTCTGCTTCATTTTTATCAAATTCCAATTGTGCTATTTTAGCCTGCGCATCGTTGAGCTGCTTGCGCAAGCCGATAGCTTCCTCAGTTTGAAATTGGCGTAGTTGTCGCTCATACTCTTCCTTGGAGGAAAGATATTCTTCAGAAGTTGCTTGCAAAAGAAGCAGTAATTTTTCTTCTTTTTCTCTTTGGTGTATCACATCTAGTCGGTATAAAACTTCTGTCATCTTTACCGATTTTGGATATTCATCGGCAATCCGCTCATAAAAAGATGCCGCTAAAGAATAATAATGCATAGCATACAGAGTTTCTGCAATCCAAAAAAGACTTGATGCATAGAGTTCGTGTTCTGGATAGGCTACGCAAAAATCTGATAATACAGAAATAGCCAAATCCCATTGTTTCAAATAATAATGCGCCCTTCCTTCTTGATACTCTATAAACGAAGTTAAATAGCTACCTGGGAAATTTTTTTTGAATTCATATACGTCCAGTAAAAGATCCTCGTATTTTTCTGCATACAGTTCAGACATAATCAGCATATACCACAATTCTTGCGTTGCAGTAGATGGGAAGGCCGTAGCTCTTTTAAAAAAATGTATCGCAAGATCCCAATTATTTTCTTCATATGCCTTTATGCCTTGCTGAACAAAATGAGGAGCGTATTCATCTAAATTCGAAGCAGTCCCCTCTTGAGAAAAAACAGAAAGGTGCATTAAGATAAAAAAACAAAGAAAAAGAATAATAATCTGCTTCATATTTTTGTTTTGCATACTTACATCCTTACATACAGACTTTTACCGGCTTTTTAAACTCTTATAAAAACAGGATTTATTCCAAACTCCTATGCTTTTCCCCAAGGCAAATCACCGGAAAAAAAAGAAGAACCCGAAACGACAAGATCGGCACCTGCCTCTAAAACAGAAGGAAGTGTCTCGGAATTTACACCACCATCTATTGATATTATATACGAATATGAGCTCTTTTGGCGAGTCTTTTTTAAGTTTTTTACCTTATTTAAGCAAGAAGGGATGAGTTTTTGTCCGCCAAAACCTGGATTTACTGACATTACGAGCACTAAATCGACAAGCGGTAGTATTTCTTCCAAGACAGAGACGGGAGTTGAGGGGACAATACTTATACCTGGTTTTGCCCCAAGGTCGCGAATTTCTTGAATCAGTCTATGGTGGTGAATCGTGTTTTCATAATGAAAGGTAAGGTAATCTGCGCCAGAGTCAACAAAGCTTTTAAAATGTGCTTGTGGATTATCTATCATAAGGTGGACATCAAAAATGCGTTTTGTCAGTGGGCGAATTGCTTGTACAATCGGCTGGCCAAAGGATATTTGCGGAACAAAACTGCCATCCATTACATCGATATGTACAAAGGCATTTTCTACTTCTTCTATTTTTTGTATGGCTGCACCAAGTTTCGTAAAATCAGAGGCGAGCAAAGATGGCGCTAAAATAGGTTTTTTCATACTTATATAGTAGCAAAGAGATAGAAATATGTAAATGCCTTAAAGTTTTTCTATAAAAGTCAATTTTTTGAAAAAAGCAAAAATAGAGTATTGACTAAAGCAATAAAACGTATTATAAACTTTAGCCCATTTTTCGCAATTTTTCCTTTCTAGATTGACTAAAGAGAGTTTTTAAGTATAATAGTAGGTAATTATGAGTAGCAGGTCTGATTCACAGCTTCAAAATGTGTATGAATTGTTAAAAAATGCAAAACCTCTTGAAGCAAAACAAGAACTTGAAAGCATCTTATCGCAAGACCTCGAAAATACAGATATTTTATTTGCCTTGAAGGTGGCAACATACTGGGCAAATGAGATGAAAATGATAGATTCTTTTTCGAATGGCTACGAAAAAGGGGAACAGCTGATATCTAAATGGAAGCATTTTTACTCCCTTTTAAAGCATGACATTCCTCAGTATGAATCTTTACTATTTTTTATACAACAAGGAGTTTTTCGGTACTGCTTGGATTCTTTTTCAAGTATACTAAAAGAAAGCAGAACGCAAGATAAGGCAGATGTATATGCAAGAATGGGGCTTTGTTATAAAAAACTCGGCGATTATACGACATCGCTTCGCTACTTGAAGGATGCAAATAAAGCAGCTCCTAAAAAAGCTGATATACTAGCACAAATGGCCGATTGCTATGCGCTCTGTGGGGAAGAAATTCCTGCCAAGGCTTTATTTAGGGAAGCCTTTTTTATTGAACCTAAACAAATTGACTTAGAGCTTTTGGAATCCGAGCTCTTTTACAAACTGCATGAAATCACACTCGCATCGAAGCAAAAAGATTCCAATGTAGCAGCTTGGGTTCCAGTTTATGGCGTTTTATATGGTATTCTTACCATCAAACGTGAATTAAAGTCTTTAGAAGTTGGACAGCTCAAACAAGCAATTTATGCCTTAGAAAAAGAGTATAAAGAAGCTGAAGGAGTAAAAGACGATATAAAGGCATTATTAATTAATCACTATTTTTGGTTAATTGATCATTATATAGCGGTAAATGAAGGCCGTGAATGTATACATGAAGTTTTATTAAAAATTAAAATAATAGACAGCACAATATATGAACAATATTGTGCCTAGAACAGGAGTAACCAATGTCTGAAGCTCTCATATCATCAGTACAAGAAATGTTAAACGAAGAAAAATGGACAAGAGCAACCATTTCAAATTATACTAAAAATCATTTTTTAGAATTGTCTGCCGTTGTTGAAAAAGCAAAAGAGCAAAATGTCATAAGCGAAGTAAAAGAAATTTGCGATGAACATCTCGCACACTCGAAGAACTCAATCATAGCACTGTATCTTTCCGGTATGCTGGGATTAAAGCTCAAGTCGCTCGACAACTCAGCTCTCTCTTCCCTTGTAACAATTTTTGTTGACAATCACAAAAACAGCATTGTGATATTTCTTTGTAAGGCAATTCTCGAAGAAGAAGAAACCAATAAATTCGCACTTCGAACCCTTGCAGATGCATATAAGGAAGAAAACGCTGAAGCTATTTGGGAAGTATATGAACAAATAGTACGTATCGATTATGAAGAAGCAGATATCGCAAAACTTCTCGCAGAGCAGTATGAAAAAGAAGGAAAACGCGACGATGCAATTGATTATTATAAAAAAGCGCTTCTTCGCTATGTGAGCAAAAAATCAGTCAATCAATTAAAAGAAATGTGGACAAAGCTTGTCGAACTCATACCTGAAGAAATCGATTTTTTCTATCTTGTACAGAGAAAAATTGCAAAGACTATAAACGCTGATAAAAGCGCCCTTCTTATGCAAGAACTCTACACTTACTATAAGGACTCAAAAGACTGGAATACCGCCATCGATATTCTAAAACTTGTTTTAAGTATTGATGAAAAAGACGGTTGGGCAAGGCGAGAAATTGTAGACTGCTTCAAAGAAAAATATGCTGACCACAGCCAACTCGATGAATATATTAAAATTTCAAACCTTACACAAAACTGGCGAAACGTTTTTGAAGCTATTTCTGATTTTGAAAAACACATATCCTTTGACACAAAGAATTTTGTCTTTCACCGTTCTTGGGGTGTTGGTATTATTCGAAAGGTTGAAAGCGATGAGATTGAAATTAACTTTGGCCGAAAGTTTGGAGTTCGCAGCATGTCGCTCAAAATGGCCGTCGATGCACTGCAACCACTTCACGGTGAACATATTTGGGTTTTGAAAGCAACAAAATCTCGAGAAGAACTCGCAAAAAAAGCAAAAGAAGATAAGGTGTGGATGCTTAAAACTATAATAAAAAGTTTCAATAATAATTGCGATTTTAAACGAATAAAAGCTGAACTCGTGCCAGGCATTCTTGAGCAAAGTCAATGGACAAGCTGGAGCACTGCTGCGCGAAAAATCCTTGAAACAGATGCAAGTTTTGGTGTAAATCCAAACGATATTTCTCTCTATACTGTGAGAGATAGAGCTATATCTCAAGAAGAAAAACTTTCCAACGAATTTAAAGCACAAAAACAATTTTTTGCGCGTATCGATATTCTCATGAAATTCTTGGCAGATGCGGACATAAGTTCAGAGCTTTTCACCGAAATGTTTTCATACTTTGTCGGCTTTTTACGTGCTATAAATATCGTAAACGAGCAAACACTTGCTTCTTTTTTAGTTGTAAAGCGCATAGTTGCTCAACATCCGCATCTTGATCCTGGTATCACCTTTACCTTTGCACAACTTTTCGAAGAACTTGAAAACCCAAACGCAAGCTACCTCGCCCTCAAGGATACGAAAAACACCTTCTTACGCAAGGACTTTTTATCAAGCATAAAGAGCTTACTCCCCAATTGGTCAGATATATATATCCGACTATTTCCAACTGTCTTGCAAATAGACCTTTTAAACGCCCTCATTAGTGCAGGTCATGTGGAAAAAGTAAAACAAATGTCTATCAATTGTTTTGATAATTATAAAGACTATCGAGAAGCTGCAATCTTTTTCTTTAGCGAATGCCAAGAGGAAGAATGGTTTACTGATGTCCCATATGAAAAGCAACTTATAACAATGCTCAATATCATCGACCTTACTTTTAGAGAAATTGCAAATCAAAGGGATACAACCTTAAATCGAAAAATAAACAAACAAGTACAAAATCTTTTATTTAAGAAAAACACCTTACTTGAGTATCTACTCGAGAATGACACAGACACTATAACTCGTCTTTACACGGTTATAAATGATATTCGCGACCTCGATCCTGCTATAAAATCCAATTTACGAAATAAAATTATGGAAAAACATACTGACTTTAAGTTTTATGGCGCAGAAGAAAAAACGATTGTTGCAAAAGGGCTCATTGTTACAAGTAAAATGCTTGAAGTTAAAAAACAACAACTCGAGCATATTGCTACTGTTGAAATTCCAGAAAACTCAAAAGAAATTGGGGAAGCGATGGCACTTGGAGACTTGCGAGAAAACGCAGAATATAAGGCTGCTAAGGAAAAGCAAGTCCAATTAAATGCACAGGCAACTCGCCTACAAGATGAAATAGACAGAGCGCAAATCTTTGACCCAACGACACTTACAACAATACGTGTTTCTTTTGGGACAATGGTTAGGCTTAAAAATAATAAAACAAATGAAGAAGAACAGTACACCATCTTAGGACCATGGGAATCTGATCCAGATAATAACGTTATTTCCTATATGTCACCGCTTGGGAACGCCTTTCTTGGTGCAAAAGAAAAAGAAAAACTCGACTTTGTTATAAATCAAAGAGATTGTTCATACACGGTTCTTTCTATTTCTGAAGCCGAATTTTAAAAAAGTACTGTGAATAATCCTTAAAGGTGTTATAATTAGGCAAAAGAAAATCTAATTATAACACTTGGAGTTGTATTATATGAAAAAAAAATGTGTAGTTGTTTTTTTAGCTCTTTTAGCTATTTTTTCTTTTTCGCAAGAAAAAACAGCGGATATAATTGTCCTTTTAGATAATTCGAACTCAATGCTTCCCTATTTTTCCGAAATAAACGAAAAAGTACTTCAAGGTATTTGCGAAAATTTTATTCGTCTCGAAGACTCTTTTCACCTTCTTACTTTTACTGAAAAACCCTATCTAGAAGTAAGTCAAAAAATACGAAGTCAAAGTGATGTAGAGAAAATTGTTGCACGATTTAGTCTTTTATATCCGCTCGGCTCCTATTCAAATTTTATTGAAGCACTATCCTACTCAAGACAATACATAAACTCTCTCAATGCCTATACGCAAAAAGTTTTGGTAATCATCTCAGATGGTGTTTTTAAGCCACCAATGTCTAGTCAATACTATGGCGAAGAGCCACAGGTTTTGGAAAATGCAATCCAAACCGCTTTAAATGCACTGCAGGGCCAAGGTGTTTTAGTGTATTTTATAAAAGCACCCTTTCCAGAAAACGTCATGGTAAAAGATTTTACAGGACGTTTAACGACAGCAAAACTACATGAAAGCGAAGGCGACTTTATTTTAGAAGGAAAATCCGATGCTTTTAATGAAGAGCTTTTTTATGAATATGCAACAAATTTACAAAACAATAATGGAATTGTAAGCGCAGATTTAGATGATAATCAAGCTGTCAAGGGAGATTTTATAGCATCAGCTTTTCAACTGCCAAAAATTTCAACAAAAGAAAATCTCGGTAAAAAAAACTATCAGTTTCGCTTACCGCTCTACATCGAAAATACTTCCGATACAGCAATTCACTTACAACTTGATCGAATCCTTCTTGCAGATAAAAATATTCTTAAATCAACTAGCTTTATCTCTGTAAAGCCAGGACGTACAAAAAAAACATCCGTGCAAATAAATCTCCCGAAAAACTTAGACGAAGGAGAACAGATTCTCCATGCAGAATTTGAGTTTGCCGACAAGGTTAGAACCAATCCACAGAGTTTACGATTTACACTCGACTTAGCACAGCAATCGAGCTTCCTTGCAATCCTCGGAACAACAGGTTTTTTATTACTTAAAATTTTTCTCATAATAATCGTAATTATACTCATTATAATTATTATCTTAAATGTATCTAGAAATCTGAGCTTAGGGGCAAAAACTGAAGAAGAGAAAAAACAAGAACCAAGTCATATACAAAAAGATTCTGTTTTAGGTCAAATAGATCCAACAAAGGTATCTAGCACAAAATTGACCTTAGCTGAAATTACAAATCATGTTTCTCAAATACAAAAAACAAACAATGCTTTGCTCAAAAAAACAGAACAAGAAACGGTTTATCAAACAGATGATCCTTTGAAAAATGCACAAAGTAGATTTAAAGATACAAATAAAATGACACTTCCAAGCATTGATAAAAATAAATCTCAAACAGAGCAAACAAGAACACTTAACGATGAAGAAAAAAACAAACAAAATAGATTTAGAGATTCAAATAAAATGACACTTCCAAGCTTTAGCGGAAATGAAAGCGCTCTTAGACTTCCAAGTATCCGTTCGCTTAAACCACAATCAAAAATAAGAGCTGCAAACAGTAAGGAAAAAATACCGACAAAGAAAGATGGAACAATTATCTTAGAACTCACTGTTGAGGGGCAAACAAAGAAAATTGGCTCACGAAATATACATGCCTTATCAGCTGGAGCTAGAAAATCGATCGGTGGTGGTCTATCAGTTTTCTCAATTTTCTTTATTAAAGTTCCCGCGAATATTGCTGAAATACGCTATGATGGTCAAAGCTGTAGTTTAGCACTCCTTAAGCCAAAATATTTTCCTGAAGCTGATTCAAATATCATTGAAGATTGCTTAAACACTCCGATTACAATTATTTCTGATCATGGTTACATCACACGTATTATGTTTAGCGAGTATGAGTCTCAAACAGAAAAACTCAATGAACTACTCTTATCGGTTATTCCGGAAGAAGATAAAAAGAAATATATAAAAAAATAAATTATTTTAAATCAAAGCCTGTCTTTTCTAAAGCAAGACGGGCTTTTTTTTGGTTTGCACCTTCTTTATCGTTGTTTGCAATAGCCTGCACTTTTGGAACAAGACTCACATAAGCGTTTGTAATAAAAATATCCAATCCTGTTCCCTTTGTTGAAACATCTGTATGAGATAAATATAATTCACAAACTTCTTCAAAGGCTTTATTTTTATATTTTGCAAACTCTTTACCCAAGGCATAGCGTATGTTTTTTAACTTATCATCTTTTAAACTTTCTTTCGCAAGATCAAAAATAGACTGATAGACTGCTTCTATTTCTTGTTCAAGGGAAACAGCTACAGCTTTTATGCGAAGGTCAGTGTTGTGCTTAGAATTTTCGATCGCTTTTTTGAAAAAGCGTCGAACAGCCTCTGTATTGAGAATAGCAAGCGTTTCATAAGCCTTTTGCTTTACGCTCATTTCGGGATCATGCTCAGCTCGATATAAAAGAGAGTTCACTGCTCGCTCGTCCTTATTTTTTTTAAATGCTTCTATAGCTTCGAGCCGAACCCTATAATTATTATCTTTTAAGGCTTCTATAAGTACCTGTATCGTTTTTTCATCATTAAAATGTGCAAGCCCCTTAATAGCATAGACTCGAATATTTATATCACTATTACTAAACATATCGATTAACAGGTCAACAGCTTCAGGCTTTTTTGTATTCCCCAAGGCTTCGCTCGCATACATTCGCACGTAGGTATTTTCATCTTCATTTTGCATTGTTTCAACGAGAAAATCCCAAATCGCTTCTTCATTCATGTTTACGAGAGCCTTCATCAAAGCTTGTTTTTTTATAACGCTCGGTGCTTCATTTTGAAAATATTCCGCAAGATATAAGGCTTCTTCTTCGCCGCCGACCAATCCCAAGGCGATTACCGCATTTTCAAAATATGCCTCATCATCAGTTTTAACGAGGTCTAAAATAAGGGGACCTGCCTCTGTGATTTTCAGTTTTCCCACATACTGCAACATAGCTTTTACAACTTGCTTTTTTTCATCCCATGGGTCTTCAAGCGTTTCTAAGACAAGCTCTTTTAAGGCATAATCTTCTGCATTCATAAAATAGAGAATTATTTTTTCTCGCACAACAATATTTTGTGATTGTACATATATATCAAATAATTGATTTGTATAAGTAAAGTCTTTTTCTTTTATAAGCGTATCAATTAAGCTTGTAACATCAGATTCCAAACCGTAGACAAGCGTTCTTTCCCTTTTTTCTATCTCGCTGAAATCTGCATCTGCAGAAAAAAGAAAAACCGAAAAGAGGATAAAGAAAACAATACAAAAACCATGGCATTTTTTCATTTTGCACCTCGTTTAAAATATCGGTCTAAAAAACATTTCTTATACGCAGTAAAATTATTTTTTTTAATTGCTTCGCGTGCATTTTTTACCATGTCATGTAAAAAATATAAATTATGATAACTTGCAAGCATCGAGCTGAGCATTTCGTTTGTTTTAAATAAATGCCGTAAATAGGCCCGTGAATAATTTTTGCATACTTTGCAATTGCATTCGGCATCAATGGCTTCCGCACTCAGCCGATGTTCTTCTTTTTTTATAGCGAGGGCGCCATCTCGGGTAAAATAGGAACCATTTCGTGCGTTTCTGGTAGGAAGCACGCAATCAAACATATCGATTCCGTTTTCTATTGCATCTAAAATATAATCAGGGGTTCCAATACCCATAACGTATTTTACTTTTTCATATGGCAAAAGAGGTGCCGTAAAAGAAAGCATTTCTTGATATATCTCAAGCGGTTCCCCCACAGACAAACCACCGATCGCAATTCCCGGCATATCTAGATTGCTTACAAAATCTGCTGATTCTTCTCGTAGATCTTTGAAAAAATTCCCCTGCACTATGGGAAACAAAAGCCCTTGATACCCATCCGCTTGCGTTTTTTTCCATTCTTTTTTTGCCCTCAAAAGCCAATCATTTGTAATTCGTAATGATTCCTTTGCTTCAGCATAATCGACTCCCCAAGAAGAGCAAAAATCGAGCTGCATTTGTATGTCGGAGTTTAATTGTCTCTGTACTTGCACGATTTTTTCGGGAGTCAAAAAATGAGAAGAGCCATCTATATGGCTTTTAAACTCCACCCCTTCTTCTCTAATTTTTCGAAAGGGAGCAAGTGAAAATACTTGAAAGCCTCCGGAGTCAGTTAAAATATTTTTATCCCAGCGAGAAAAGCCATGTAGCCCGCCAAGATTTCCAATAACATCTGAACCAGGGCGAAGATATAAATGGTAAGTATTTGATAAAATAATTTCAAAGCCTATCTCGTGTAAATCGTCAACAGTAATTGCTTTTACCGTTGCGTTTGTGCCAACCGGCATAAAAACAGGTGTTTGAACACTGCCATGCGGAAGCAAAAGTCTACCCGTTCTTGCTCGTGAGTTTTCATCTTGATGTTCTATTGTAAATATTTCTTTCATTTTTCCCCTTAGCTTAAAGACTTAAAAAAATATAGTTTCAAACTTCTATGTTTTTGAATAACGTAATAATACAAGACTAATACCCACAAATAAAAATACAGGGAACCAGGCTCCCATAAGAGGTGATATAACAGAAAATTTTGCCATAAGCAT
>JAAZLA010000256.1 GCA_012799545.1 Treponema sp. | reverse complement strand
GTTTCTTGGTTGAAGGCAGGGGACAGGTAGATGAAAGTGGTGCTAACTACGATTTTATAAAAAAAGAATTTCCTTGGGCTCGTGCAGCACTTGTTATTTCACCAGAAAATATAACGCAAACTCTGTAGCTAAAAAAAGGCAGATATGCTACAAGAAACAGAATGCCTTGAAGCACTGAAAAGCGGAAAAGGCGAATCGCTATTTTCTAATCCGCTTGCATAGGAATAGCTTGCGTTCAAAAAGAGTTTTTGTTTTACTGCATGAGAAATAGAAAATCGGCTAAGGCTTTCAAGTACACCGTTTTCATTTACTTCGATAGACTGAGGAGCACAGATAAAAGAAAGGGATGCATCTATCTTTGAACTGAGTGGAATACCTGATGCGCCAAAATAGAGAAGATGGCGATCTTTTTTTCTTTCATTTTGCCACTTGTATTCGCCTATAAAACGAATTCGACCATTAAGCCACGCAGGTACCTCTACTTGTAAACCAGCTGTTATTGCTGGCTCCCAAGAAAAGGCTCCCGTTGCAATTTTCTTATATTTTACCTGCCCTTCAGAATAAAAACCAATAAAGTCGGAAAACCAGGCCGCGTCTATGAAAAATGCTGGCTCTTCATTTGTATCTTTAACTGAACGAATTGCACCAAAACTAATATCTGCGTCTAAAACTAAAAACTCAAAACGGCATGCTAAAAGACTCTCCCTTAGACGAGGCTCTGGAACAGCAAGCAAGGAAAAAGACCAAAACCAAGATGGAATAAGATCCAGTTTAAATCCTGTTAAGCCTCGTGGAATTGCTTTTTCGCTTGGCTCAGAAACTGAAGTTAAGGCTTCAAGACTGTCGATTGAAGGAAAAGCTCGAGCGACACCCCACTCAAGTTTTTGTTTTCCTACTGTAGCTATAAAAGAGGGGCTTATCATCCAGGAAAGAGAGAGCTCTTTTATAAGCTCTTCTGCCGTCAAAGGCTCGGGTGCCTTATTTTCATCATCATAGACCGCTTCAAGAAAGCCGTTTGCTTTTAAGATATTTCCGCTTGTTAGTGTAAAATCAAGATAAAGGCTTTCTTTTGTAAACCAGGTTGAATCGATTGAAGGCTCATAGGCAGTAAAAGCAAAGCCTGTTTCAAGCTTTGTTTCAAGTTTTTTTTCTGCATCCGTTTCTTGCGCAGCTAAAATCGTAAAAGCGAAAGAGAACAAGAGTAGAAAAAAAGAGATTTTTTTATAATTAACGCGAACAACAAAAGATTTCATGAAGCTACCAAACCATCAACAATTTTTATAACTCGATCAGCACCATCGATTAAGGAATGGTCATGACTGGCAATGATAAAGGTTGTTTGCTCCTCGCTGTTTAGCCTTCGAAGCAAGTCTAAAATAGCCTTACCGGTAACTGAGTCAAGGTTGGCAGTTGGCTCGTCTGCAATTATTACCTCGGGCTTTGTTACGAGGGCGCGTGCAATAGCAACTCTTTGCCTTTGTCCTCCAGAAAGCTCATCTGGCTTATGATGAAGCCATTGTCGAATACCAATTTCTTCGGTAATAGCATCTATTCTTCTGTCTCGTTCGGCCTTATCAATTTTTTGAATAATAAGAGGAAACTCAATATTCTCTCGTGCGTTTAAAACAGGAACGAGGTTAAACGACTGAAAAATAAATGATATTTTCCCGCGTCTAAATCGGTGATAGTTTTTTTTACTAAGGCTAGTAATGTCTGTACCGTCAAATATAATGGTACCACTTGTTGCCTCATCAAGTAAGCCAACCAAATTAAGAAAGGTAGATTTTCCTGCACCAGAAGGTCCCGCAACGCAAAGGTATTCTCCTTTTTCAATTGCAACATCTAGGCCCCGTAAAGCTGGCACAAGGGTTTTTCCAAGCTCATAATTTTTTATTAAATCTTTTGTTTCTATAAATGCCATGTTTTTTTTCCTTTTGTTAGTAATTTTCTTCCATCTTTAGAGAAAGATTTCGCTTATTAAAAATTGAAAGAGGATACTCTTTTTTTTCTTCTTTTACCAATGTTAATGTAGAAACCTCGCTTGGATCTAGGGGTGAAGTTACCCTTACGGTAAGTGGTTTTAAAACACCGTTTATTAACTTAGAGTTTGAATACTCCATTTCTTTAATTAAGTCTCCTGAGCGAGTAAAATACCTTCCTAGAACAGGGGTAAAATCTTTTGCTATCTCTAAGGAAATAGCATGATAGGGTGCATCTTTTTGTTTTGCAACTAAATCAACAATCCAGCTATCACCTAAATCTTCCTTTATGCTTGCGGTGTAATTATCTGAATAATTTAAACGTAAAATATCGCCATAGGAAAAACCTGTTCCCCCAAAACTTTGGTTTGACGGAATCTTCATTTCTCGGCCTGACTTTGGATCATAAAGCCAAACATTTCGATCAAGCATGAGAAGGTCTGAGCCGAGCATAGCAGCAGGGCTTTTAAATCGTACAATAATTTTTTGATTAGTATCTCGAGCAAAACTCGTAAAAACATAGTCTTCCTGACTTGTTTTTGTCTCAAATCGAAGCGTCATTTCTGAGCGAGAAGAGGGAAACATTTTCTCTTCCATCTTTTTTATTATCTCTTCTGCACTTTGTCCATATAAAAACGCAAAGCTTACACTTAGAATGCAAAGATTTATACTAATTGTTTTAAATATTTTATTTTTCATTTTTTTTCCTTTTATTTTAATTCAGTTCTTGTACCGCAACAACGGGTGAAACCTTCAATGCCTTACCCAAGGTGCT
>JAAZLA010000080.1 GCA_012799545.1 Treponema sp. | reverse complement strand
ATTTCAAAAACGAGCATTTCATCTTCCATAAAAAAAGATGCCGTATATATATAACGCTTTGTGCTAAGACTTTTGTCACCGCTCGATGCAAAAGAAGCACAATCCATTTCTCCATGCAAGAGACTTGCCATAGCATTTAAAATCCTCACATTCGGTTTTCGGTATAATGCCCAGCTATAGGGCATAGAAAAAGCTGAGGGGGATTGCGAAGTAGATAGAAAATAGCGATAGCTACGACTCGTTGCATTGAAGCGCGCTGAAAATCCACTCGGCATTAGATGCGCAGACTGGACGCGAATATCTATGGGCAAAAAGGCATTCAAAGCCATTGGGTATTTTTCCACAGGTATAGAGCGAAGGGGAGAGTCAAAACTAACTGCCTGTCGTCTTGCATGAACACCAGAATCTGTTCTCCCAGATCCTTGGCAAAGCACCTTCGTTTTATGTACCTTTAAAAGTGCTTTTTCAAGTTCTCCTTGCACCGTTCGCTCTTCATTTATTTTTCTTTGACTTTGCCAGCCACAAAAATTTCTACCGTCATAGGAAAGATATAATAAAATAGTTCTCATAAAATTTTATTTATCATCACCTTCATCATCGCTTGGTGTAAAATCTACGTTCGACGCATCTTTCAAAATAGCAGAGAAGGTATCATAGAGCTCACGAGAAAGCTCCAAAAGGGGACCTGGTTTTTCTTTGGAAGATTTTCCCAAACCAAAAACACGGGCAATAGCACGCTTGTATTCGTCAATTTTTTTTAAGCGTAAAATCGGATCCTCTGTTTGTCCGTATTTTAATTCAAGCAAGCCACTCAAATAAATAACACCATCATAGCCATAGTTTTTATCTATATCGGGGCCGAAGCTTTTTATCCCAGTAATTTCTTCTGTCTTATTCATTTCATACAACAAAGATTCTTGATAAAAAAACAATGCTTTTCGATAAAATAATTGGCTTATATAGTCATAATTTCTGTTGGGCAATTCTGTATGTAAATCAGTACATACCCAAGCAAGGCGCAAAGAAATTTGTGCTTTTTTAATAGTTGGCGAAATAGAAGCGGGCAGTTTTTCATAGGTCAATAAGGCAAGATAATAGGCTGCAGCCCCATCTAACAAGGTTCTTTTTCTCCCCAAATTATAATGGGGAAAAATAGCTTGTACCGATTCTATTCGCTCTCCTTCGTCATCAAGAATTATGTTAATGCTTTTGTCATCGAGTTTAATATCAAAATCTTCCCAAAGTAAACCAATATGGCAAGAAGGGCAGGCGCCAATAGCATAGATAAGAGGATAGAGCGTTCCATACTTTACGGAAGGTTCATAGGTTCTACGAAGTTCATCTGTAAGTGGTCCTGCTATAAGTCTCCCTCCGCCAGACATAAGTTCTTCTTTTTCAAAATCTTTTTTGCAAACAGGACAAGAGACTTTTTGTTTCGAAAAAAAAGTAACAGACACTTGCTTTTCTTTTTTCTTTGTTTTTCGTTCCATCCTTCCTCCAAAATTTTTTTTTACATACGGCTTTCTATCACAACAAAGGCTATTGCATATTCTTTTTCATGACTCAAACTTAAATGCACTTTTTCGCCACCTAATCGCTCGAAAGCTTTTTTTGCCTCTCCCTCCAAATAAAAATAGGGTTGCCCTTTTGCATTTTTCAACACCGCTATCGATTTTAGTTCAATATTGTGGAAGCCAGTCCCCAATGCTTTTACAAAAGCTTCTTTTGCTGCAAAACGCGAGGCAAGCATTTGTACTGTTATCTTTGAAAAATCAATTTCCTTTTTATGAAAAAAGCGTAAAATTTTTTTTTCATTTATAAGCCAAGAAGTAAAACGCTTATTTTTTGCTATATCAACACCAACGCCTAAAATCATACCAAGCTTAGTCCTCAATGGCAAGTTGTTTTTCTTTTAATTCAATCACAATGCTTTGCGGCTCAAATTCCAAAACTTCAAAATCTGTTGGAAGATTAAGCTCCAAAGGCAGCTCATATACCCCCGCCTCATCAATTTCAGAAAGGTCAACATACAAAGAATTGACATCGAGAGAAAAATCTTCTATATCATTTATAAAACCGCGTAGCGACAATGTGTAGCTCGGGAAGGCATCTTCAACAAAAAGATTTTCAGAAAGTCCAGAAAAATATCCGAGATTCGACCGAAAATCTTTTGTAGTGAAAATCTTTTTTATAGCGACATGCACAGAAAAATTGATATTTGAATCGAAGCTTACAAAACTATTTGTATTAATTATATCTACCGATTGGACAAAAGAGGTTGAAACATTTTCAAGCGAAACTGCTTTTGTTTTAAATTCTTTTATAGCAAGCATAATTTGTTCTGGTCCTACGGCCTCTATATACGCTGGTTCTACTTTAAAAGATTCAAGCTCATATCCTTTTTCCAAAGCTCCTGTGAAAGAAGGTTTGATTGGAATATACGAAAGCATTTTTTTATCGAGATTCAATGTTACACGTTCTGGTTTGCAGCTAAATTCTAAGGGTGAAAACAAAGTCGCCTGCTTTGATATCTGCAAGGAAACGGGGATAGAGAAAGAACCAGATTCTACATAGGTATTTAAATCCAAAAACGCAGAAAAATCTTGTTCACTTATTTGAACAATATCTTCGGGTTTTCCCCTTACCGTAACTCGTACAAAATGAGTCGGGAGGCTCGTTAGCAGAACCTCGCCATCTTGTTTTATTTCCAGAGGAATAGAAAGTGTTTTTGTGTCCAATGTAGAAATATTGTAAAAAAGATAGATAAAAAAAGCGACAACAAAGCACACCACTTTTATTGTCCAGTTATATTTTAGGCGTTCAATCAGCTGAGGCATTTTCATTTAACGTACCTCCCTGACTTGTTGCTTCGGCCTTTATCCTTAGCAATTGTTCTAGCATTTTTGAGATTGTCTTTGTATCTAAATCGTAAAACAATTTTGAATCATAGGCCAAGGATAGGGCACCTGTTTCTTCAGATACGATAAGAGTAACCGCATCTGTTTTTTCAGCTAAGCCGAGAGCTGCCCTATGGCGTGTACCAAAAGATTTTTTTATATCTTGTCGCTCCGAAAGAGGCAAAAAACAACCAGCTGCTACAATTTTTCCTGACTGCAAAACAATCGCTCCATCGTGCAATGGTGTATCACTCCCAAAAATAGAAACAATTAAACCAGAACTGATATCTGCATTGAGTTTTGTGCCACCGTCTATAATTTCTCGCAAACTAATACTTCGCTCCAAAACACAAAGCATACCACGCTTTTGTTCTGATAAAACTTCTGCTGCAATGATAATACCTTCGACATAGCCTTTTTTATATCTATCGCCGGGTTTAAGCCAAGCTGTTTGCCCAAGGTGCAAAAATATTTTCCGCAACTCTGGTTGAAAGACAATTGCAAATGCAATTAAAAAACCTGGTGCAAGCATGTTGAAAATCCACAAAACTGTTTGTAAATTTAAAAACAATGCGAGTCCGTAAGCTATAGCTGTCATAAT
>JAAZLA010000079.1 GCA_012799545.1 Treponema sp. | reverse complement strand
ACTAGAGTCGGCGCAAGGCATCACTGGCTTCTTGATAGATGGGGCGATACTCTAAGGCCTTTCCATACGCAATCTTTGCCTCTTCCTTTTTCCCCGCCAGCTCGCGAACCATACCCAAACGATACCACCAGAGGGCAATACCAGGACTTTTTCGAACAGCCATAGAATAAGCAATGTCAGCATGTTCGTATTTTCCCTTCAAGCGATAAATATCACCAATAAAAAAATATGCAGTCGAAGCTCTATCTCCATTTGGAAGGGCATTCACGTACTGCTCAAAAAGCTTAAGAGACTCCGTATAATTGTCCAAATAAAAATATGCCTCCGCAAGCGTTTCTGTAATGCGGTTTTCCTTAGGGCTAATCGTAAGAGCAGTATTACTTATTTTTATCGCTTCGCTATATTGTTCGAGGCGAATAAGAGACCAACCAAGTACAACATAGGACTCGATATTTCGGCTATTTTCTTTTATTTCTTCTCGACAAACCTCTGCCGATTTTAGATATTTTTTTCGCGCGTCCGCATATCGCTGTGCAGATTCAAGAGCGCGCCCCTCACGATAGAGTTCCAAAGCATCGAGTTTTACCAGACTAGGTTGAACAGCCCTTTGCGCATTTTCTTGCACGAGCGAATTTGATTGTATCGTAAGGTCTACATTTTCTTCTGCACATAAAACATGCACCAAAGCCAACCCAAAAACAACTAAGAGGATTTTTAAAGAATGTATCGTTTTTATTTTCTTCATAAAGTTTATTTTACCCTACTTTTTAGATGCTCGCAAGATAGGTATTCATAGAAGCGGCAGCTTTTCGCCCCTCTCCCATTGCAAGGATAACCGTTGCTGCCCCCAAGACGATATCGCCTCCTGCCCAAACAGCAGGTAAAGAAGTTTTACCCTCAGCATCTGCTATAATCTGTCCTCGCAAATCGACATCGAGTCCAGGCGTTGTTTGAGCCATGAGAGGATTTGAATTGTTTCCCAGGGCAATAATAACCGCATCGCAGTCAATCAGGTGCTCGCTTCCCTCAATGGGAACAGGACTTCGCCGCCCAGATGAATCCGGCTCGCCCAGCTCATAGGAAAGCACTTCCATCGATACAACACGGCCCTCTTCATCACCGAGAATACGAATTGGGTTTTCAAGAAAGCGAAAAACCACGCCTTCTTCCTCCGCATGATCGACCTCTTCTTTTCGCGCAGGCATTTCATCCCTTGTTCGTCGATACACTAAGCTCACCTTCTTTGCACCCAAGCGCAAAGCCATGCGAGCTGCATCCATGGCAACATTTCCACCACCAACGACGACAACATGCCCCGCTTGATAAAAAGGCGTTGCAGCAAACTCCTTGTACGCCTTCATGAGATTTGCCCGAGTGAGGTATTCGTTGGCACTAAAAACCCCTATGAGATTTTCCCCAGGGATATTCAAAAACTTTGGTAAACCAGCACCAGAGCCGATAAAGGCTGCGTCAAAACCCTCTTCTTTCAGAAGTTGCCCTAGAGTTCCCGTTCTACCCACAAGATAGTTTGTGCGAAACTGCACACCCATTTCTCTAAGCATTTCTATTTCTTTTGCAACGATTGCCTTTGGAAGACGAAACTCAGGAATACCATAGACCATAACGCCACCCATTTTATGGAAGGCTTCAAAAATAGTAACCGAATGCCCCTCACGACGCACATCGGCAGCAAGCGTTAAACCAGCAGGACCTGAACCGACCACCGCAACTTTTTTTCCTGTTTCAGGCTTTACCTCAGGTATCGTTATGAGATTTCTCTCTCGCTCCCAGTCCGCTACAAAACGCTCAAGCCGGCCTATACCAACCGCCTTATCTATATCCTTAAGCGATTTTCCAACCGTACAAACGCTTTGGCACTGCAACTCTTGGGGACAAACTCGACCGCAAACCGCAGGCAAAAGATTTGTCGTTTTGATAATATCAACCGCTTCTTTAAATGCACCTTGAGCAGCCTTCGCTATAAACTGTGGAATGGGAACATGTACCGGACAAGCAGCAACACAGGGCTGATTTTTACATTGCAAACAGCGGTTTGCTTCAAGAATCGCCATCGACTCCGTAAACCCAATCGCAACCTCGCACATTTGCCTTGAACGCTCAAGAGGATTTCTTGTTGGCATCTCCTGCACAGGAATCGCGAGCCGCTCCTTTGGCGAAAAACTTTGATTTTGTATTGCATCATCGACAGAAGCAATAAAATCAAGCGCTTTTTTTTCAAAAGCATCTATATTGGTATAAGTATCGGTATAATTCGCCCCAGAAACTGCCTCACAATTCGCAACAGAATCCACGACCTGACTCGCATCCGAGTCGGCAGATTTTTTTCTTGTATCCTTCATATTCGTTTATGTCCTTGCTTTTTTATCAAGCACTTCAGCCGCAGCCTCCATGCGACAAATATGCATATCTTCGCTTTCTTGCTTTTTATACGATTTCATTCGCAAGATCATATTGTCAAAATCTACAAGATGCCCGTCAAACTCAGGACCATCGACACAGACAAACTTTGTCTCACCGCCAACAGTAACGCGACAACCACCACACATACCAGTGCCATCGATCATTATTGTATTGAGTGAAACAAGGGTATGTATAGCAAAGGGACGAGTTGTTTCAGAGCAAAACTTCATCATAATAGGTGGACCAATCGCAACAACCTCTTGCGGCTTTTCATTGCGCTCACAGATTTCTTTCAAGGGCTCCGTAACCAAAGCCTTCTTGCCAGCAGAACCGTCATCAGTTACAACAAAGAGCTCATCAGCCAAAGAACGCATTTCATCCTCGAAGATAAGCAAGTCCTTTGTTCGCGCACCCATAATTACGATAACCTTGTTCCCCACAGCCTTATGTGCCTGCACGATTGGATACAGCGGAGCAACACCGATGCCGCCACCCACACAGACAACAGTACCCACCTTTTCTATCTTTGTGGGCTTACCAAGCGGACCAAGAATAGCAGGAATAAAATCACCCTTGTTTTTTTGTGAAAGTTTAAGAGTCGAAGCCCCAACCGCCTGAAAGACAAGCACAATCCAGCCCTCTTCCTTGGACGCATCAGCGATAGTAAGCGGAATCCGCTCGCCAAACTCTGTATCTATTTGCACAAGGACAAACTGCCCCGCCTTTCTATTTCGTACAATATCGGAAGCATCTACCTTGAAGTAGAACACATCAGCCGATAATTGCTTTTTTTCTAGTATCTTATGCATAAAAAATCCTCTAAATCTTACAAAAACATGCCTTCTGTCATTTTAGTAAAAAGAGGGTCTTTGTACAAGAGATACAATACATTGAAAAATTATTTTAAGTAAGCAAGCCACTGTGATTGCTGGTCAATCATTCTTTCAACAAGCTCTTTTACATTTCTTGCCTTCGTTACAATTGGGTTTGCTAATAAAGCTTGAATCACGTAATCTTTTTTCTTGTGAATAATTGCCTCGGCTGTTAAATCATAGACACCACAATATGAACGCAATAAAGAAGCATAACCTTTTGGCAGAGCGCCAATCTCCATGCCTTGCACTCCTTGTGCATTTATAATTGCTGGAACTTCAACGACTATCCAATCAGGCAAATTTGAAATAAGCCCATTATTCAAAACATTTACCGCGGCTTCTTCATAACCACTATTTGTCAATATGCCATCTATAATAGGAACAACTCGTTCAGAAGTATGTAGATTTATTTTATAGTCGACATTTTTTGTAAGCATTATTTTATATGCGTCAAAAAAATCTAAAATCCCACGATGGTCTACAATGTCAGCTGCCCAAGCAATATATTCGCCAAAGTGACTGTCAACAGTAATGGGAAGTAAGCCATAATTGTCAAGCATAAACTTCACAATGCGCCGATCCGCCCACTCATACTTGCTTTGCCTCTGCATCTTTGTTTTTTCAAACTGTTCCTCATGCTCAAAAACTCCATGCTCGCGATAATAATCAAGCATATCACTATAGCCAGGCTCTTTAAGAAAAAAAGCTTCTGCCTTTTCTCTTACTTGCGGATATAAATCGTCGCCCGTTTTTTTATGCCGAGCCTCAATCATACAACTAAAGTGATTTAAACCTGCTGCCTTAAAATAAATATCATCGAGATCTAGAGAAAGCATGCGGGGAAGCCAACTTTGCAACCAACCAATTTCATGACAAAGACCAATAAAACGAGCCTCAGGAAAAGCACGCTTTACCGTCGTGCAAATTGCAGTCATAGGGTTTGAGAAATTAAAAATATAGGCATTTGGACAAATATCCATCGCATCTTTAACAATTTCAAGAATAGGAGGAATAATACGCAAAGAGTGAAATACTCCACCAGGACCACCATTTTCGCCATACACTTGTTCCATGCCATATTGAAGCGGAACCTTCCAATCCTCCTCCCAAAGAGCAAACCTGTTGCCTACTTCTATAGATGAAATAATAAAATCTGCAGACTGAAAAGCTTCTTTTCGGTTAGTTGAAGCTGTTATAGTGTAATTAAGCTTGTGTTCAGTAATAAAACGATTTGCCACTGAAAGCATTTTGTTAAGCGCTGTTTCATTTATATCATGCAATACAATATGTGAACCAACAAGCTCTTTACTTGCAAAAATATCTCCAAGCATCCCAGAACCAAACTGCGCGCTCCCTGCGCCAACTAAAACAATTTTCATTCTTTCCTCCTAGACTATAAGTGTAAATTAAACCTTAGCCATTGTAAAGAACTTTTATTAAATATCTTACCCGCCTATATTTTCATATGATTTAAATATGTATTCCTTTGCAACACGGACGTTTCCCAACCGAATGATGCACCATGGATGGTGCCTAATTCAGTCACGGGATAGAGCTAGTTTGTGTAACAAACTAGCATAGGTTGAAAAACAGGGACGTTTTTCAACCGCTTGATGAGCCATGGATGGCTCCCCTTTCGGTCACGGGATAGTGAGAGTTTGCGAATGCAAACTCTACAAGGAATAAAAACATGGAGGTTTTT
>JAAZLA010000078.1 GCA_012799545.1 Treponema sp. | reverse complement strand
TATACCAAGCTCTTTTTGTAAGATTTTTAGCGATTCAGTGCTTTTAGAGGGTGTGGGAGAGTTCTTTGTTTTGTCTTTGAGTGAGCCTGTTTTTCGTTTTACCGCACGTATGAGAAGATTTTTTGCGGTGTGTTCAATGTCTATAAACTCGAGAACTTGCACCTTGTAGCCGGCTTCTTCGAGTAAAAGCGCTCTCATGAGGTCTGTGGTAAGGGCAGAAAACTGCTCGCGAATAATGCCATAACGTCCAAATGGTTCATAGGGATTGTCGCTTGGGAGGGGCTGTTTTTGTAGGGCGCTGTGTAATTCGTGTTGGCAGCAGGGTACGGATAAAATAACCTTTGCCTTTTTCTGTATAGCGCTTGCGAGGGCGTAGTCGGTTGCTGTGTTGCAGGCATGGAGTGAAATGACAAGATCGAGATTTTTTTGGCTATTGTTTTTATCGCTTAGAAAGTTTTCTATACTGTCATTAAAAAAAAGAAGGTCGGTATACTTGCAGGTTTTTGCAAGTTCTGTGCAGCTTTGTATAACATCGCTTCGTAAATCAAGTCCGATAATCTTTGCGGGGATTTTTTTTTCTATGACTATAAAATGATAGAGTGCAAAGGTGAGGTAGGATTTACCACAGCCAAAGTCTACGATGGATAAGGGGTTTTTCTCCGTCGGTTCTGCTTCCTTGCAAAGGTCGCCGAGAATATCGTCTACAAACTCTAGAAAGCGGTTTATTTGGCGAAACTTCTTTTGTTTTTTTGCCAGAACCTTTCCTTCTTTGTTCATGATGCCGAGGGCAACTAAAAAAGGGATGGGCCTATCTTCTGCCAAGAGATAGTTTTTTGCTTTGTTATGGCTTGTTTTTTCAAGCGCTGTTTCGTTTTTTTCCTTGCTAGGTTCTTGTTCTAAAAGCCGTGTAAAACCCCGTTTATTTGTAAGAAACTGATAGTCTTTTTCAGCGGTTTGAAAAAGTGCTGCTTTAAAGGTTTTTCCCAGTGTTTTTTTTAGATAGGTGAGACATTCATCGTAGTTAAGTGTTTTGTGAAAACTTTGGGTTTTTGTATATTCTTCTATATAAAAGAGATGTGGCTCTTTTGTTATGAGCTTTATTTTAACCTTGTGCAGCTCGCTTTTTTTTACGGGCTTGGAAAGGCTTGCTTTTATTGTTAGGGCAAGAATTGTTTTGAGATTTGCTTTCATATCTCTTAGTCTGCAAAAGTTTTAAGCAAATGGATATTTACACAAGCTTCATACATGGGCAGCGGTGTTGCTAAAAGTGTAATTCCTATTTCTTCTGCAAGCGCCTTCATTGCAGGACTTGGCAACTTGTCGTTGACCAAGAGTATTGTTTGTATACCGCTTATGTCGCAGGTGCGGATTACTTGTTCGCTTGCAAGACTTGTAACAAGGACGCAGGGCGCATCTACGGAGACAAGGACGTCGCTCATGAGATCTGCGGCAACTATGGCGGTAATTTCGCTATGTAAACTATCTTCATCGGCATGCACAACATATGCAGGCAAGTTTTGTATTAAATCGTAAATTGTGAACACTATTTCCCTCTATATAATAAAAGTATATACGTAAATAAAAAAAAATGATATAGTTAAAAAATGTCAAAGGTTTGTGTTTTTGTCAATCAAAAAGGGGGCGTTGGAAAAACAACCTCCGTTATAAATCTCGGTGCTTATCTCGCGGAAGCAGGTAAAAAAGTGCTTCTTGTTGACTTTGATTCTCAGGCAAATATGTCGAGTGGGGTTGGCATAAGCAAAGAAAAACCAACAGTCTACGAGCTCATCGCTGAGCTTGCCACAGCAAAAGACGTAATAAAACAAACAAAGGTAGAAAATTTGGACGCTATTCCTGCCTCTATCGACTTAGCAGGTGCTGCCATTGAACTGGTCGATCAAGATGACAGAGATTATTACCTAAAAAATGCAATAGAAGTGCTTAAAAAAGACTACGATTATATACTTATAGACTGTCCCCCATCCTTGGGTATTTTAACCCTGAATGGTTTGGCTTGTGCAAATGAAGTTTTTATCCCCATGCAGTGTGAGTACTTTGCGCTTGAAGGGATATCGCTTCTTTTACAAACAGTAAAAAAAGTGCAACAAAGCATAAACCCAAGTCTTAAAATTGGGGGTATCTTTTTTACCATGTACGATTCAAGAACACGGCTCGCTCAAGATGTGGTTATGCAAGTAAAAGCCTATTTTAAGGACCTAGTCTTTAGCACGATTATACCGAGAAATGTACGCCTTTCTGAAGCGCCTTCTCATGGCTTACCCATCAACCTGTATGACGCAAACTGTGTTGGAGCGAGAAGCTATAAGGAACTTGCAAAAGAGGTGCTTGCGCGTGGCTAAACTAGGCTTGGGAAAGGGAATAGATGCCGTTTTTGGCGACAATGCGTTTTCTCCAACGGACGTAACGCAAGATATAAGCCCAAAAGATACTCGTGAAAAAGACCTTCCGCTCGAAGGGCAGAGGGTTTTATCTGAGGGCGAAAGCATTTTGACTGAAATGGAAGTGGGACTTTTGCTGCCAAATCCGTATCAACCACGAAAGGATTTTGATCAAGATGCTCTTGAAGAGCTTGCTTCTTCTATTAAAGAGCATGGGATAGTCGAGCCGATTATTGTTTCGCAGTCGAATGACGGAAACTTTTACATTGTCGGTGGTGAGCGGCGGGTACGAGCGGCAAAGCTGGCTGGTTTAGAGCGTGTTCCCGTTTGCATAAAGCAGTATACAAAAGAGGCGATGCTTGAAATTGCCATAATCGAAAATATTCAACGGGAAGACTTAAATGCCCTGGAAGAGGGGCTTGCCTATAACGAGCTCATGCTCATGAGTAATGCAACACAAGAAGAGGTAGCGAAGCGCGTGGGGAAAAGCCGTAGTGCGGTGGCAAATGCCTTGCGCTTGTTAAAACTACCTGAAGAAATGAAAAATGCCCTGACTCAGGGAAAAATAAGTGCAGGTCATGCACGTGCGCTTTTGTCGGTTTTAAGTAGTCAGAATCAAGATGTTTTATTTGCACGTATTGTGGAATCTCAGCTTTCTGTTCGAGAAGCGGAACAGATGGCAGCGAGCTTAAACGGTAAGGG
>JAAZLA010000255.1 GCA_012799545.1 Treponema sp. | reverse complement strand
TCAATATTGAGCGGGGTAAACCTGTTTTCGATAATGTAAAAGCAGGACTTGCCGGCCCTGCAATAAAACCCATTGCACTGAGCATGGTTTGGGATGTATGCAAAATGATGCAAGAAAAAAAAGAAAAGGATCGCATCCCCGTCATTGGACTCGGCGGCATACGCAACTGGATAGATGCAGTAGAATTTATCATGGCAGGAGCAAGCGCCATACAAGTCGGCGTTGCAACCTTTGCCAACCCACAAGCTATGGAAGAAATCATAGCGGGCATTGAAACCTTTATGAAGAGAAAAAACTATACGACAATAGAAGACTTTAGAGGTCTCGCCCTAGAATAGAAAGAAACAGAAGAGAGCTGTTTTTTTTATTTTCCTGAAAGCTCTTTGCTTTTTTCTTCTAGCAATAAAACTATCTTATCTTGCGCTAAATTTTCTTTTATCTGTTTTTGCATTATCTCAACAAAGACAGAACCCGCAACGATTGCTTCAACATGTGGGGCCAATAATTCTGCTTGACTTTTTTCAACAATGCCAAAACCTGCAAGCACTTTTATCCCGCGATTTTTTAAGCCATCTAAAAACACAATTGTCTCATCCGCTATTTCTGTTTTACTCCCCGTAATACCTTTACGAATTGCACAATAAACCAAGGTAAAACCACAGGCCAAAATTCTCTCTAAGCGCTCTTCACTCATACTTGTTGTTATTACAGGAATATATAAAAGTCCTTGCGCTTCTGCAAAATCGATGAGTCCCTCGTTGCTATCAAAAGGAAGATCTGGAACAATAAAGCCACTAACTCCCACCGCCTTTGATTCTAAAACAAAGGACTCCAGGCCGTACGAAACAAGAATAGATGCGTAACTCATAAGATAAATACAAAGCTTTGGAAAGGCTTCATGTATACTTTTAATAAAAGCAAAACAATCCTTAACGCGCACCCCTGCTGCGATTGTTTGTGCACAAGCCTCTTGTATAAGAGGACCGTCAGCACTTGGATCGCTAAAAGGAATTTGAATTTCTAAAATTTCTGCCCCACCTTCAACTAATGCCTGAGCATAGAGAAGAGCTGCTTCTTTATTTGGATAAAGAGCAATCTGATGCGCCATTAGTTTTATTTTTTGTTTCATGCTTCTTCTCCCATTTGCATTTTCATATCATGAACATCCGTCCCTGTTTCCAATCGTGCCAATTCATTTTGCAAAAACAGCTTCCACTGATCTGCACGAAAAACAGGAGCACTAATAAATAAGTCTTTATCACCTCTGCCTGACATATTCACCACGACAACTTCGTTAGCCTTCATAGTCTTTGCAATTGTCAAGGCCGCCGCAGCAGCATGGGCAGATTCAAGCGCAAATAAAAGCCCCTCGTTTTGGGCAAATAATTGTAAGGCATCTAAGGCTTCCCTATCTCCTACACTCGTAAATTCTATCCGCCCCTCTTCTCCAAGCAAGGCAAGTTCTGGACCAATCCCCGTATAATCTAAACCAGCAGAAATTGAATAAGTATTTCGAACCTGCCCATCTTCATCTACTAAAAACTTTGACTTATACCCATGCACAATACTCGTTCGAGCACTACCCTTCATGCGAACAGCATTTTCACCCAAACCCGGTCCCTTACCGCCGGCTTCAACAGCAATTAAACGAGGGCTTTTCTCTGCAATAAAGGGCGCAAAAAAACCAATTGCATTTGAGCCTCCTCCAACACAGGCAACAAGGGCTTGTATAGAAAGATTTTTCTCCATGCTTTGTTTTTGCACCTCCTTCCCTATGACAGTTTGAAAAAACTTTACCATTTCTGGATAGGGCGCAGGACCAAGGGCTGAACCAATGACATAGTGCGTATGCTCAAAACTACTTGCCCAGTCGCGCATCGCTTCATTTATAGCATCTTTTAAAGTGCGAGCCCCAGTCTTTACAGAAACAACCTTTGCCCCATACATTTCCATAGCGCAGACATTTGGCTGTTGCCTCAAGACATCAACCTCGCCCATATATACTGTGCATTCCATTCCCAAACGTGCACAAGTCGCAGCCGTTGCAAGCCCATGCTGCCCCGCCCCCGTCTCTGCAATAATTCGAGTCTTTCCCATTTTTTTTGCAAGAAGTACTTGCCCCACCGCATTATTTATTTTATGAGCACCAGTATGTGCAAAGCCTTCTGCCTTTATATAGATTTTTGCCCCTCCATTTTCCCGTGAGGTTTTTTCTGCAAATAACAAGGGAGTTGGTCGCCCAATAAAATCTCTTCGTAGCTCTTCGAGCTCAGTTAAAAACGTATAATCCTGACTTTGCTTTCTAAAAGCCTTCTCTAGTTCATCAATCGGACGGCGAATTATTTCTGCAACAAAACTCCCTCCATACATTCCGTAAAATCCATCTGCCTTTTCTTTATTCATATCTACCTCTTTAAAAATTGACAAATACAAAAACGTCTTTTAGCCCTATAGAGCTAAAACGGTCTCTATCTTTTCCTTTTCTTTTCGCCCAACTATCGCCCCTTCCGTAGCGCGAGCAAAGTCTAGCAATTCAATGTCAAGCTGCTCATTATAAAGCGAAACTAATTCTACACTTAAACCACCTGCAAGCCAAAGCGGGCTTTCAACTTTTTCTAAAAGCTTTATGTACTCTACGATTCCCTCTTTTTGTTTTTCTTCTGTGTTTTTTGAATTGCTTTTTTTCTTCCTATCTATAAGCACACGAAATTCACCGAGGTCTTGCAATCGACTTAAAGCACGGAGGTCAGCCTCATCTTCAAGCGCGATCGCAGTGTAGTAGGCAATATTTTTTTTTCGTAAACCTTCTAATACCTTTACCAACTTTTTTTTATGTGCTACATGAAAAACTTCAAGGTCATGTATTTGTAAAACATCAAGATAGCCATGACGCAAAAGAGATAGGGCCTGCCTCCATTCTTTTGAATAAAGCTCTGTTACAACACCAACACGCAAAAGTTTTTTATCTTGAGAATATTTTTTATAGATATCAGTCTTTGCTAAAGTCTCTAGCAGTTCCTTTGAGGCTTTACGTTTTGTTTTCTTTGAAAAAATAAAACCAAGTATTTCTACGCCCTCTTCAATCGCCATAAGCACATCGTCAAGATGCGTAAAACCACATATTTTTTTTTGTATTTTCTTTTCTAAAAAACCATCTGCAAGAAAATGTTTCCAAAAAACAGAATCCCTCGTATTTTTTTCTTTTCCAAAACTCTCTGCTATTTTTTTTATTTCTTTTTTTTCCTTTACTGCAGTTTCTCCTATGAGTAATCCAAAAAATCCTAAGTGCGCTAAACGAGTTGCCATCTCTTTTGTTTTAATTCCAGACTCAAAAATAATCTTTGTCTTTTTTTTGCTTAGATTTAAAAACCTTAGGGGTTTAAGCATATCCATTTTAAAGCTTTTTAAGTTCCGCGCATTAATTCCCAAAACAATTTTTTCTCGTACGTCCAGATAAGCTTCTTTTTCAAGATGCTCTAAACAGCTTTCATAAATTAAAAACTCTTCTTTTGTTCTCACTTCATATAAAACTGACAAGCCAAACTTAAGGGCTTCTTTCATCATCAGATAGGAATTCTCATAAAATAAAACAGAGGCAATCAATAAAACAACATCTGCCCCGCAATAATAAGAAACAGCAATGTCTTCAGCTGAGCTTAAAAAATCTTTTCGTAAGATAGCTACCTTTTTATTTTTTTTATACACCTCATTTGAAACTGCAACTAAATCTTTTAAACTTCCTTTAAAGAATTCCTCCTCTGTAAGCACCGATATTGCCTTTGCACCAAGAGAGATATATTCACTGGCCTTTGCCTTTATATCTAAATCTTTTGAAATCCACGCTTTTGACGGCGAAGCTCTTTTGATTTCGAGTATGAGCCCCCTATCCGGCATAAAAGGAATAATCGGTTTTTCTCTTTTTTCTGGAATCTTAAAGCCAAAGTTATAGCCTTTTTTTTCTATTGTTTTTTTTCGCTCTGCTACAATGAGATCGAGGATGCTCTCAGTTTTTATATCAGCCCTATCTTCTATTTTATGCGCTTTCTTTTGCATTTGTTTCTTCCTGTATTTCTTTTACCTTTTCTTTTAGCCTACCGGAAATAATAGCTTCCTTTGCCATCCTATAGCCCTCTTCTATGCTCCCTGCTTTTTTACCAATGTACAAGGCAGCTCCCGCATTGAGAGAAACTGCTTCTACAATTGCCTTTAAGCCCCTTCCTTCCATAAGGTCAAATGCAAGCAAAGCATTTTCTTCAGCTGTTCCTCCGTCAAGTTCTTTTGCATCGCAGTTTTCAATTTCAAAATCTTTTGGATCCAGAAAATAGTTTTTTTCATTCCCGTCTTCATCAATTTCAAAGACAGCTGTTTTTTCACATGGCGATATTTCATCAAAACCATCCAAGCTACAAACGACCATTACGCGTTTTGCACCCAAAAGTTTTGAAGCACGAGCTACTGGAGCAAGCAATGACAGGTCATAGACGCCAAGCATTTGGTAGGCCGCTCCTGCCGGATTTGACAAGGGGCCAATTAGATTCATAATTGTTTTAATACCGATAGCACGGCGAACAGGAGCTGCATGTTTCATAGCTGCGTGATACAAGGGAGCAAATAAAAACCCAAAATGTGTTTTTTTAATTGCTCGAACGGTATCCTCAGCTGATGTATCTATTTTAATACCTAAGGCTTCATAAAAATCAGCTGAGCCACTTTTACTGGACACCGCTCTGTTACCATGCTTTGCAATTGCCAAGTCACAACTCGATGCGAGGAGGGCAGCCATAGAAGATATATTAAAGCTTCCCTTGCTATCTCCACCTGTGCCAACAATATCTGTGAGCTCTCTCGTACCAATTTCAAGCGGTGCTTTTTTTCTATACAAGACAGCCGCACAACCAGCTATCTCTTCTTCTGAAGGCCCCTTTGCGGTTAAGGCGGTAAGTATGGCTGCCGTTTGTCTTTCGTCAAGACAACCATCTGTAAGATCTTCCATAAAAATTTCTGCACTGAGTCTATCTAAATCTTCTCCTGCACAAAGCCTTGTTACTATTTCTTGCACAGGTAATGCCTCTCTTCTATAATTTAAAACAGATACAAAAAATTGTTTTTCATATTCTGAAGCATAGGATTCTGGATGAAATAAAACAGCTTCTATAGGCATCGTCTTGTGACGAAAGCCCATTATCTGTCCCTCATTTGTTTTGGCCGTTATTTCAAAATCTTTTGAAAGAGATTCTTCTTCTATATAAAAACAATTGTATAAAACAAAGTTTGCCTTATTTCCAATAGAACGAAACAAACCACGGCCATCAAGTTTAATTTCTTTTACCAAAGCTTGTTCTATTTTTTCTACCGCCTTAATCTTTGCACCAAAACAATAGGCAAGAAATAAAAAACCACTATCTATACCAAGAAGCAATTTTTTATGTGCATAATAATCTACAACCTCTTTTAATCGAGCTAAGATATTTTTTCCTTCATCACGCATCTTTGGAAACGAAAGCGATGCAAAAATCAAAACTTCTGGCTCCAGCGCTTTTACTTGCTCAAGATCGATACTCTCTTCTTGGGCAAGAAAGACATCATGACGTGAATACTTTTTTATAGCATGAACAATGTTTTGTGTAGATTCATTATTATTATCAATTATTAAAACCATTTTACACCTCCTTATTTTATTCTGTCGTCTCAAAAATATGAGAAAAAGCAGATAACTTTTCATTTGTTTCTTCCCATTCACGCTCTTCATCAGAAGCAAAAACAATACCACCACCCGCCTGCATAGTCCATATTTTTCCCTGCTTAAGCGCCGAACGAATTGCAATGCAAAAATCTAAATCCCCCGATGACTGCATATAACCCACAGCTCCTGCATAAAAATTCCTTTTACTTGATTCAAGTTTTGAAATAAGCTCCATTACTTTTTTCTTTGGAGAACCGCTGACTGTCCCCGCAGGAAAAGTAGCTCGAAACACATCTGTGCTAT
>JAAZLA010000077.1 GCA_012799545.1 Treponema sp. | reverse complement strand
TCTTATTAAATTGTTTATACTGAGGGTCCGCGTGAGAAAACAAGCTTTCTCTAACCCCAAGATGGGTAAAAATTTTTTCCATAGTCTGATTATAGCATGCTATGAAGCGAGTAGGTAGAGATGGAATAAAAAAAAGCTAACCGTCAAAACTGTTTTCACAGATTTTTGGGTTAGCTTTTCCATGATTCTATGCGAAGTGCTGTATTACCGCATCATTCGATAAGACCACTCACTACATCTTCGAAAAAAGACTATTTCTTTTCTCTTTTGAAGCACATAAACCAGTCTAAGCAATATTGATCTGGATCTTTGCTTTCAACTCGCTCTTTTGCGGTGCCACATGAACCAGGTGTTGGAATAATAACATCATCGCCAGGTCTCCAGTCTGCTGGAGTTGCAACGCCATCAGCATCGGCTTTTTGAAGTGCAAGAATAATTCTCTTAATTTCATCAAAGTTTCGTCCCATACTGAGTGGATAGTACAATATCGTTCGAATCTTCCCTTGAGGGTCGACGACAAAAACAGCACGAACTGCTTGCGTATTTGATTGTCCTGGCTGGATCATGCCGTATTTTTTGGCAACATCCATCTTAATGTCTTCAATAAGTGGAAAATGTACTTCGACATTTTTCATTCCATTCCATTCAAGTTCTTGAATCTTTCTCAGCCATGCAATGTGTGCATACAAGGAATCCACCGATAGTCCTACAAGTTCTGTGTTAAGGGAGCGGAACTCCTCAGCCATAGATGCAAATGTCATAAATTCGGTTGTACAAACCGGTGTAAAATCTGCTGGGTGTGAAAAAAGGATTACCCACTTTCCCTTATAATCTTCTGGGAAATTAATTTCCCCTTGAGTTGTCACAGCTTTAAAACTAGGTGCTGCCTCGCCTATCAATGGCATTGCATAGGTTTCTTGTTCCATTTTCTTCCTCCTGTATTTTCTTTTTTTTATATCTGCATGTATAAACACTGCAGTTGTTAGTATGAATATACCAAAGTTAGTCTTATCTAACAGTGATTATATCACAGAAAACGCAAAATAGATAGTTTTTTTTTCTCTTTGAGCGTTTTCCTAATTCTTTGTATTAAAAAAACTTAAAAACAATAAATTCCGAATTTTACGCTCCCTTGACGAAATGTCCTATTATTCCTACAATACTATTAGGAATAAAAAATGTTTAAACCAGCCATCATACAATCCTTAAAAAATTATAACACAAAGACCTTTTTATCAGATCTTATCGCAGGTCTCATCGTCGGAATTGTCTCCCTACCGCTTTCTATCGCCTTTGCCATTGCGAGTGGCGCAAGTCCAGAACGTGGTATTATCACTTCGATTATTGCGGGGATTATAATCGCAATCTTTGGTGGCTCAAAGGTGCAAATTGCAGGACCTACCGGTGCCTTTGTCATTATCATTTACGGCATCATAGAAAACTTTGGTATGTCGGGCCTCCTTGTTACGACAATTCTTGCAGGTCTAATCCTCATAGCCTTCGGTATATTTAAGTTTGGCGGCTTGATAAAATTCATTCCCCATACAATTGTAACGGGCTTTAACGCAGGCATAGCCCTGAGTATTTTTACGAGCCAAATTGGCGATTTTTTAGGTTTGCAAACGGGAAAAATGCCCATTCAGTTTATTTCAAAAATTTCTGTCTATATAAAAACGATTGCTAGTCTCAACATACATGCGCTTTTACTTGGCGCCCTTTCACTTGCAATCATCTTTCTCTGCCCACGCATCACAAAAAAAATCCCTGGATCGATTATTGTTATCATAGTTGCGACAGCTATAAGTCAGATATTTAAACTACCGATTGAAACAATTGGAACTCGTTACGGCAGTATTCCATCGACGATACCTATGCCAAAGATCCCAAACTTTTCTTTAGATTTACTTGTCAGCCTTTTCCCACAAGCGATATCTCTTGCTGTTCTCGTTTCAATTGAATCGCTCATGACCGCGGTTGTCGCAGACGGTATGACGGGGAAAAAGCATAATTCGAACACCGAGCTCATCGGTCAAGGCATCGCAAATATAATATGTCCTCTTTTTGGAGGACTTCCTTCCATCGGTGCTCTTGCAAGAACCGCAACAAATATTAAAAACGGTGGACAAACACCTATTGCCTCGATTGTGCACTCAATTGTCTTACTTGTTATTATGCTTTTTCTTGGGCAATTTGTTGTCTTTATACCCATGGCTGCCCTCGCTGCAATCCTCATTTCAGTTGCAATCAATATGGCTGGTATAAAAGACATTCGTTTCCTTCTTCGTGGACAAAAATCGGACATTTCTGTTTTAGTGGTAACTTTTTTAGCTACTGTCTTTATCGATTTAACTGTGGCAATTGCAATTGGGCTTGTCCTCGCTGCCTTTTTGTTTATACGAAAAATTATTGAAGTTTCTGCGGTTTATACAACAAATGTACAATCACAGGAAATTTTCCAAGGGCTTGACGAAGAATTTAAAACGGATGTTGAAGAAGAAGAGTTGTCTATTCCAAAAGGTGTTTTAATATATGAAATAGAAGGACCGCTCTTTTTTGGAACCGTGCAAAAATTTGAAAACGCTGTCGCAAGGGCTGAAGTTGATTTTAAAGTCCTCATTGTACGCACCCGTAGAATGATTTACCTCGATGCTGGGGGACTTCACGCATTAAATCAAGTTCAAGAATTATGCAAAAGGCGAAATGTACAATTGCTTATCTCTGGAATACATACGCAACCCTATACCCTGCTCGTAAAATCGGGCTTTGAAAAAAAACTGGGTGAAAATGCTATTTTCCAAAAGATTGACGATGCCCTTGCAAAAGCAGAAGAGCTCATAGCAGCAAAATAATCTTTCTAAAATAGTTTTTTTTATGAGCGATATTCTATGCGATAACCTTTTTCAGTATTCGGCAAAAATCGAAATATCTTTTTTTCACAGTCCAAAAATTCTGTTTCATCATGACTTACATGTAAGATAGTCGTTGCACTTTGTTTTGCAATCTCTTCTATCAAAGCTAAAACAAAGGAACGCTCGCTCGGAGAGAGTGCGTGGCAGGGCTCATCAAGGATGAGGAGTCGAGGTGTTTTTATAACCGAACGCAAGATAAGAATAGCTCTTTGCATACCGTAAGAAAGGCTTGCAAAATCTTTATCTTTATACTCGCTCATATTAGCAAGGGCAAGCCAAAAAAGAACCGCTTTTTTTTCGCTTTCCTTTGGCGCATCGTATAAGCCTATGGAATCGTAAAATCCAGAAAGCAAGACATTTTCAACTGAAATAGAACCCAAGAGTCTGTATTCTAAGTGCAGCTTGTACGATACAATGCCGAGTTGTTTTTTTATATCCCAGATGCTCTCCCCGCTTCCACGTTTTTTTCCAAAGATATAGACATCATTGCAATAGACTTGTGAATTATCTCCGCTTATCAGTTCTAAAAGCGTGGTTTTTCCGCAACCGTTAGGACCGAGGATGAGACTATGTTCACCTTCAAAAAGCTGCCAGTCAATGTTTTTGAGAACCTGCACACCTGACCAAGTAACATTTACCTTTTCCATGCGAACCAATTCTTTTTTCTCTCGACCTCTTTGATTAGAATCTATTTCTTGACTCAGTGCAGAGCGAATATCGATTTCTTGTTTGGGACTCGTTTTTTTATCGAATGAAAAGGCTTCATTTGTTTTTTGCATTTCTATGGCATTTGGAAAGCGCATCCGAAGATAAGAGTCTTCGGTTTCAAGTAAGTCTTTTAAATTAGCTACGGTCTCGAAATCTAAGCCGTCGTAAAGGTCTATTAAAATAATTTTTTCAATTTTTCTATAGGCAAGGAGTAAAAAGGCTTTAAACAAAAGCACTTTTTTCATTTCGCCAGTGGATAAAAACTTTAAGCCTCGGTTAAGTAGTTTTTCTAGGGATAGCGCATTCCATAGGTCTTGGAGTTGAGCTTTTTCAATCAATTCATGGAGCTTGGATTCTTTTTCAAAACATTCTTGCAGTAAAAAAATCTCTAACTTGGTGCCGGGGTCAAAGCCACCTTCCATGAATTCGCTATTATCATTTTTTCGCTCTCGTTCTATAAGAAGGTGAGCTTCTTCAAACGAGACCTTGAACAAGCCTGTATTTTTTTCTATTTTTTTAGGATTAAACATTTTCATATAAGCTATAGTAGCGACCTTTTTGAGCGAGTAGACTTTCGTGAGTTCCCTGTTCAATAATCCTACCTTTTTCCAAAACAAGAATATGATCGGCATTTTTTACTGTAGAAAGTCTATGAGCGATGACAAAAACAGTCTTTCCCTTCATCAATTCATCCATGGCTTTTTCTATTTGCTTTTCAGTCCTTGTATCGACCGAGCTTGTTGCTTCATCTAAGATTAAAACAGGTGGGTTTTTTATCGCTGCTCGTGCGATGGACAAAAGCTGCCGTTCCCCCTGACTTAAATTGGCACCATTGTCAGAAAGCTCTGTCTCGTAGCCATTTGCCAAGTGCTGTATAAAAAAATCGGCATTTGCTTTTTTTGCAGAATCGACAACTTCTGCATCACTTGCAGAGAGCCTTCCATAGCGAATATTTTCGGCAATGCTTCCAGAGAATAAGGCAACGTCTTGTAAAACAACAGAAATAGAGCGCCGTAAATCCGCCTTTCGTATATTTGTGATAGCTATGCCATCGTACAAAATACTTCCTTCGGGCGCTTCATAAAAACGATTTATAAGATTGATAATCGTTGTTTTTCCAGAGCCAGTCGAACCAACCAAGGCTATTTTTTCTCCGGGACGAGCATGTAAACTTAAATCGTGAAGAATCGTCTTATCTTCTCTATAACCAAAGTTTAAGTCCTTAAAAATGATTTCGCCTTTTACTTTTTCAAAACGCCAGCTTCCATCGCTTTCTGGAATCTTCCATAAGTACTCGCCCTTATTTTCTTCAGATTTTACGATTGTTACCCTTCCCTCATCGATTTCAGCATCTTCATCGATAACAGCAAATATTCGCTCGCTTCCTGCAAGGGCATTTAAAACAGAATTAAACTGCTGCGACATTTGCGTTATGGGGTTTGCAAAATTTCGAGAGTATTGTAAAAAGGCAGCGACACTGCCCAAGTCGAGATGTCCCAGTATAACGAAACTTGCACCGGCAATCGCAGTCAGGGCATAGTTTAAGTAGGAAAGGCTATTCATCATCGGCATCAATATACTCGCGTAGGCTTGCGCCCTCGTCCCTGACTTTCGTAGGTTTTCATTAAAAACAGCGAACTCTTCCTTTACTTTTTCTTCTCTTGAAAAAACCTTCACAAGCTTTTGCCCTTCGATGTGCTCTTCTATGAAGCCATTCACCTTCCCTAGTTCTGCTTGTTGTTCTCGAAAAGCCTTTCCACTTTTGCTCCCTATTTTTGCTACCGTAAAAATCATAATACCTATCATTAAAACAATAAGGCCAGTTAAAATAGGACTGAGCACAAGCATCATAATAAAGGTACTGACGATGGTGAGCATAGATGAAAAAAGCTGTGGCAGGGTTTGCGAGAGCATATTCCGCAATGTATCTATATCGTTCGTATACAAACTCATGAGATCGCCATGTGTTTTTCCGTCGTAAAAGCCTATGGGCAAGGTTTCCATCTTTGCAAATAAATCCACGCGAATCTTATATAAGGTTTTTGTAGAAAGGTGGAGCATTATACGACTGTTTACATAACTTGCGAGGGCTGCAAAAACTGCCCCTATTGCAACGACAAAAAGTATACGTGCAAAATGCGATAAATCTGGATTTTGTTGACCGATTAGTGGAAGAAGTACGCTGTTGATAAGAGGTTTGAGCATGTAAACCAGTATAATCATTGCTGATGAACTGAGAATAATACAAAAAAAGACAATCGCCAAAAGCCAAGCAGAGCCCTTCATATAGGAAAAAATTCTCATAAGGGTTTTGAAGGCGTTTTTTGGTTTTGCAGCAGGCCCCCCAAAACCATGACCGCGCCCTCTTGGTCCGGGACGCATAGGCATCGAAACGCTATTTTTATTGTCTGTTTTATTGTTTATTTTATGTTC
>JAAZLA010000076.1 GCA_012799545.1 Treponema sp. | reverse complement strand
GATGAAACCGATAGAAGCTACGAGGCAACTGGTACTACAAACGACAATAATTATAACTGGGGTTATGACCCACATAACTATTTTACCCCTGAAGGTTGGTATGCCTCTGACGCAAGAGATCCCTATGCGAGAGTTGCAGAATTGCGAACACTCATAGATGAGCTACACAAAGCGGGTATAGGTGTTCTTTTAGACGTTGTCTATAACCATATGGCTGGCACTAGCTTTTTAGATGACATTGTTCCAGGGTATTTCTTTAGAACAAATGCACAAGGAAAGCCAACAAGTAATTCAGGCTGTGGTAACGACGTTGCAACTGAGCGAATTATGGCTCGAAAACTTATCGTTGATTCTGTCGTACATTGGGTAAAAGAATACAAGGTTGATGGCTTCCGCTTTGATCTTATGGGTCTAATGGATACACAAACCGTTCTTGATTCTTATAATGAATCAAAAAAACTGAATCCTGACGTATTATTTGTTGGAGAAGGTTGGAAAATGTATAATGGTCCTACAGGAACAGTTGGTATGGATCAAGATTATATGACAAAAACCGACTTCGTTGCTGTATTTAATGATGAATTCCGCGATGTATTAAAAGCAGGCGGTTTTAATGAGCAAGGACGAGGTTTTCTTACCGGTCAAGGTCCTATGACAGAAAAATTGTTCAAAAACATTTTAGGACAGCCTCAATCAAATTATAAAGCAGATGATCCAGGTGACAACTTACAATACATAGTTGCACACGACGGTTTAACCTTATTTGATACAATCTCGCATAACGCAAAACTCGATGTTGCTATTCCTGAGCAAAAAGCTGAGCTTGTAAAACGCATTAAAATGGGTAACTTTGTTGTGCTTACATCGCAAGGAATTGCATTTATGCATGGCGGACAAGAGCGCGGTAGAACTAAACCAAACCTCAAAAACTCTCAAAATGAAACAATTGGTAAGTTTGTTCGAAACAGCTATGACTCTGCAGACAATATAAACCAATTTGTATGGACACTCGATTCTGACTTCCAAGGGGTCTTGGATTATACAGCTTCAATGATTGCGCTTCGAAAAGCTCATGATGTGTTTAGAATTGGGGACATGGCAAAAATCAACAGAGCAGCAACATTATTGCCTTGCCCTGAAGATAATCGCCTTACACTTGCATATACACTCGAGTGGAATGACGGCACTTGGCTTATAGCTATGAATGCAGAAAAGAAGGAAATGACCTTTGAAACTGGCTTAAATCTTTCTTCTGCCACCGTATTTGCCGACCAAAGAGGTGGAATAGTCGCAGGAGATGATAAACTTTCAGGAGCAACAATCTCTGGTACAAAACTAAGTGTTGAGCCATTAACTTCTATTGTTATACGAGTTAAATAGGTAAGAGATGTTTTATTATAGTGGAATGTAGTTCGGTTTACCGAATACAGATATTATTAAAGGTTCTTAAGGAGGACATGTATGAAAAAATTGTTAGCAGTAGCAACAATAATGCTCGTAATCTTTGGTCTCGTTTTCGCGAATGGGGGTAAAGATGGAAAGGGAGCTACACAGCTCAAAATTTGGGAGTCAGAAGGACCAGAAAAAGATTTTATGCTCTGGGCAGCAGCTGAATTCGAAAAAACACATCCAAACGTAAAGGTTGTTTATGAACCAGTTGGATCAGTTGATGCACGTGCAAAAATTGAACTTGATGGACCAGCGGGAGTAGGTGCAGACGTTTTTGTAGCACCTCACGATCACTTGGGCGCATTGATTAACGGTGGACACGTAT
>JAAZLA010000075.1 GCA_012799545.1 Treponema sp. | reverse complement strand
CAAGAAGCGATGAAAGAAAGAAAGGTGCTCACAAAGCTTAAAGAGAAAAAACAAGATAGCCATAGAAAAGAAGTACTCTTGGATTCTGAGAAAATACTCGATGATATTGCAAATCGGCAAATCTAGTACTTAAAGTCGCTTCCGCCTATAAATTCTCGTATGAGGGATTGACCTGGGACGAGATTTGAGGGTATAGGTAAAAAATTGCTTAAAAAACGCAACAAGCGAGACGCTTCAGAATACTCAACTTGATTTGGATTCACCGCGCGAAGAAGTGGTTCTGCATACATTTTAAGAACAGCAAGCTCATAATCAAGCGCTGTATTCAGCATCGCATCGGCATTACCTTGAAAGGGGTAAATATGCAGCTTCTCGCCTCGTTGCACACTCGGCCACATCTTTATAGTGTCAACCGCTGTTTTACCGCGAAACTGAGAATCACGCACTATTCGTCGAATAAGCCGATTGTCGCTTGTTGAGATACGATTGTGGTCATCGAGATTTAGCTGTGTGAGCGCTGAAAGGTAAATTTTAAACTTAATATCGTTCGGTAAGAGCGGTGTTAACCTATCATTTAAGCCATGGATTCCTTCTAGAATAAGAATATCTTCCTTGCACAATTGCATTTGCTTGCCAGTATAAAAACGTCTTCCGTCTTTAAAATCGTAGGATGGTAGGTCGATTGTTTTGCCATTGAAAAGCGCTACGAGATCTTGGTTTAATTGAGCAACATCCAAGGCTTCTAAACATTCATAATCATAGTCTCCGTTTTCATCTAATGGCGTTTTATCTCGTCCAACATAGTAGGTATCCAGCTCAATAATTTGAGGCGTATAACCGAGAGCACGCAATTGCATAGAAAGTTTTTTTGAAGTTGTTGTTTTTCCAGAACTTGAAGGCCCTGCTATGAGGATAACACGTATACCTTCTCTTTCATGAATCTGGTCAGCAATATCGGCAATTGTTTTGTTTTGAAAGGTTTCAACTATATCTATAAATTCTTTATGCTTTCTCTCATGAATAAGCGCATTTAAAGATGCACAAGAGCTCACATTGAGTTGCTTTCCCCATGTTTTATATCTATCGTATACAGAAAAAAGTTGCGGTAAATCTTCGAAGTCAGAAATTTCATCAGGTTTTGCGGTCATTGGGAAGCGAAGTAAAAAACCACCTTGGTAGAGTTTTAACTCAAAAAGTTTTAAAATACCCGTAGAAACTAAAAGCGGTGCAAAATAGAGATCGCAAAAGTCTCCTAAGGTATTTATAGGGATTTTTGGGGGACAAATATAGTTGAGCTGTTTTCTTGTTTCTGTGAGATTGAGCTTTTCAAATAATTCTATAGCGTCGTTATAAGATATATAGGATTGTTTTATAATATGGTCTGCATAAATGAGCTTGCGCATATGCTTTTCTAGATTTTCTAAATCCTTTTGTTGTAGGACGAAATCTGAATCAAAGGTATAATAATAACCATAGCCAAGACTATGTCCAACCAAAAGTCTTTTAGCTGGAAATAATTCTTGTGCAGCTGCAGCGAGTACAAAACAAAGTGTTCTGCGATAAATTGCAGAGCCTTCATGTGTTTTTAGGTAAATAGGTTTTAGTGTACAATTGATATCGATAACTTGCGTGAGTGAACAGGTTTCGTTATTTATTTTTACCGCAATAATTTCATCATTATTTTCCTCAAATTCTGATAAAATATCATAGGCACAGATTCTTTTTGAAACCCTTAATTCTTTTTTTCCGTCAATACATATTGTTATTTCTTTCATACAGTATATTATACATGAAAAAAATACTAATACAAGAAAAAAATACAGGATTTTAACTTAAAGGTTAAACGAAAGTGATATTGTCCTAAAAAAATGTAGGGCAATTGTCTTTTATGAGAAAATGGACTTTGTTGAATTGCGAAACCTTGAAGAAATTTTTATTCTTGGAAAAAAGCTTTAAAACTTGCATGAATCTCTACTTCAGTTTATACTATCAGTATGAATGATGAAACAATTATAACAAGCAGTGCGGTTGGCAAACGCCTCGATTCTTTTTCTGAGTCAGATAAGGTATCTTATTTAGTTTTCAACAATAATAAAGTACGTCTTATTTCAAAGATTCGTATCGGTCGTGCAAATGATAACGACATTGTCGTTGATAATAAACTTGCCAGTCGCTATCATGCAATAATTCAGAAAATAAAAGACGCCTATTTCCTTAAAGATGAAGGTTCCACGAATGGCACTTTTTTAAACGGAAAGAAAATACCTGAGGCTAAATACTTTAAACTGCAAGCAGGCGATAAGATTACTATTGGGAATAGTAATTTAGTTATATCCTAGTAGCAAAATAAGAGTGTTTTATTGAATTATTCGAATACTGTGATAAAACCCATACTTCCTTCAAAGGAAGAGCTTTCTTTTCTCTTACATAGTGTTATAGATACTTTATTGAATGAAGATGAAGCCTATAGACCGAGATATAAGGGTGATGTTGGCTCTCTTTTAGAATTTAAAGATTCTCTTCCTGTTATTATAATTCCAGACTTACATGCGCGTTTTTATTTTCTTTTATCCTTATTGGACTACAAGATTGAAGGCGAAACGATTCGCTCCCTCTTAGAACAAGAAAAAATACGACTTGTTTTTTTGGGAGACGGTTTACATACAGAAGCTATGCAAAAAGAGCGATGGATCAAGGCCTATGAGGCTTTTTTGCGAGGGAGTCTAACAAATCCTTTTATAGAAGAGGAAATGGCTGAAGGGCTGAGCCTAATGACAGAAGTGATGCGTTTGAAAATTACTTATCCCGCCTTGGTGCATTTTTTAAAGGGAAATCATGAAAATATTTTAAATGAGGAAAGCTATGGTAATAGGCCATTTCGAAAGATTGTTATGGAAGGTGAAATGGTAAAAGCATTTATGCTTTCATACTATGGAAAAGAGCTTACAGAACTGTATGCAAGTTTTGAGTTTTTGTTACCCCTTTTTGTTATAGGAGAAGGTTTTCTTATGAGCCATGCAGAACCAGCGAAGGCCTATAGCAAAAAAGAACTTATCGAAGCAAAAAAACATCCCTCCCTTATACATGGACTAACCTGGACAAAAAATGATGAGGTAAGTGGACAAGCGGTAATAAAACTGCTTAAAAAATTTCAAAGGGCATACCCCCATGCTCGTTATTACGTAGGGCATCGACCAGTTGAAGAACGTCTAGCATATAGGGCAGGTGGAAAACTTGTACAAATACATGATGCAAATCTAAATCAGTTTGTGTATTTAAAGCCTGGTGAGCTTTTTGATGATAAAAAAAATATCCTAGTCATAGAGTGAGGAAGAAAATGGCAAAAATAAGTCCAGAAAAAATCGGAAAATATAAGGTTGTCTCTGTTATTGCAAAGGGTGGTATGGGAATTGTCTACAAGGCAATTCACCCGACTTTAAAGCGATATATTATTATAAAAAAACTAACAATGCGTGGTAATCCAGAGTTGCGCGAGCGATTTAAAAGAGAGGCAGAAATACTGCTCGACTTACGACATCGAAATATAGTGCATATGTTTGATTATTTTGTTGAAGCTGGTTCCCATTACATTGCTCTCGAGTTTGTTGACGGCATGTCTTTAGATAAGCTCCTCGTTAAAACAAAAAAACTCTCTTGCCAAACAGCCATGCTTATTTTTCGCGATGCTTGTAAAGCGCTTTTGTATGCACACGAAAACGGAATCGTACACAGAGATATTAAACCGGGAAATATTTTAATATCTTCTCATGGAGAAATTAAACTTGCCGATTTTGGTATCGCTTCGTCAGAAAAAGAAGCAGAAACAAATCTCACCCAAGATGGCTCAACCTTGGGAACTCCGTCATACATGCCACCCGAACAGTTTTCTGAAACAAAAAAAGTGGATAATCGAGCAGATATTTATGCGATGGGAGTTATGCTCTATGAGATGGTCACGGGGAAAAAACCATTTAGTGGATCATTTTCGCCTGAAACAATTTTACAAATTCAGAAAGGAAAGTTTACATCACCTGAAAAAATAGAGGCAAGCGTCGACAGAACAATTAAAAAATTAATAAAAAAAACTGTTAAACCGAATCCAAAAAAACGCTTTAAAAGTGTAAAAGAAATGCTAGACCTCGCTGATACCTATATGTCTCGGTATGACTCAGAAGAAATTCGTAAAGATTTAGAACAGAAAATACGGCTTAAAAAAGTGCAAGAAGCGCAGTTTAAAAAAAGATTTTCACCCCTCCCATTTCTTTTTCTTTTTTTCCTAACAGCCTTATTTGGCTTTGGTGTACATAGGAGCTGGAAAGAAGGCTATATCCACAAATACCTTTTATTTTCCTGGTATAAGCCTGTGAGTTTGGAACTACAGCTGACAAATTTGGAAAAATCAAAAATGGATTTACCGATGCGGGCCTATTTTTTTATAAACGATAATGATGAAATCCCAGAGGTTAAAAATACTATGCGTGTTTTTGAAATTCAAAAAAAAGATTCAAAACTGCGTACAAAACCAGTGTATTTGCGACCGGGAAATTATCGAATAAAAGTTGTGATTGGCTCTTATATTTGGTGGCAGTCATTAGAAATGGAGGCAGAAGGGCAAGATATTCATTTAGATTTTCTAAAAAATAAAAACCGTAGCCTACAAATACATGTAAATGCCCTAGATGAAAATTTATTGCCGCTTGCTAAAAATCTTACAACAGAAGTTTTGCTTACAAAAGGTTGGACAGATATATCAGAGATACAGCAAGGAGATTTACAAAGCGGGACTATTGTTAAGGTAAGAATTGCAGCAGCGGGCTATGAAACACAAATTTTTTCCTTAAAAATAGAGTGGTATCAAGATGAATTATTTATAACCGCACGGATGAAAAAGAAGGATTAAGAGCAAATAGTTTGTGTTTTTCTCTTGATTCTTTTTTTTATTTTTAGCATATTTAAATATAAGCGAATTTTTGGAGGTACACCATGGCTGATCAGACGATTGTTCCTGTAGAACAAACTCTTTCAAATAAATTATTTTTAATACCACTTGTAGGAAGACCCATTTTTCCTGGGATTTTTACCCCACTGATGATAAATTCTCCTGAAGATGCAAAGGCAATTGAAGAATCCTATACCAGTGATGGTTTAATTGGGATTGTTATGCTCAAAGACGATGTAGATAATCCTCAGGTTTCAGATATGCACTCTGTTGGAACTGTTGCTCGAATAATAAAAAAAATTAACTTACCAGATGGCGGCGTCAATGTTTTTATCTCAACGATAAAGCGATTTAAAATAAAGAAAATTTTAAATGAAATGGACCCAATGGTTGCCATCGTCGATTATCTTGACGATGAGGTTGAAAACAATTCCTTTGAAATAAAAGCACTTACGCGAGCCCTCATTAGCGAAATGAAAGAGATTTCAGAAAACAATCCTCTTTTTTCAGAAGAAATGCGTTTAAATATGGTCAATATAGACCAGCCAGGTAAAATAGCAGATTTTATTACTTCTATTTTGAATATTGAAAAAGAAGAACAACAACGTGTTTTAGAGATGATAAACATTCGGCAAAGAATGGAAACCGTTTTGGTTTTTATCAAAAAAGAACAAGAACTCTTACGAATTCAAAAGAAGATACAAACAGAACTAAACGAACGTATAGAAAAAAGCCAGAGAGAATATTTTCTAAAGGAAGAATTGAAAGCTATCAAAGAAGAGCTTGGTATGACTACGGATGCAAAAACGTCGGATTATCAAAAATTTAAAGAAAAGCTCGAAAGCTTTCATTTTGAAGGTGAAATAAAAGAAACTGTAGAGAGTGAACTTGAAAAATTTTCTTTAATGGACCCGAATTCTGGCGAGTTTATCGTTACAAGAAATTATCTCGAAACCATTGCAAGTCTACCATGGACGGATGAAAGCTTTGAAGAATACAATATTGAAAAAGCACAAAATATTTTGGATGAAGACCACTACGGCTTAGACGACGTAAAAAAACGCATTATAGAATATCTTGCGGTACGTAAGTTAAAAAAAGACAATAAGGGTTCTATTATTTTACTTATCGGTCCGCCTGGGGTAGGGAAGACGAGTGTTGGACGCTCTATTGCCCGAGCCATGAATAAGGAGTTTTTTAGGTTTTCAGTTGGCGGGATGCGCGACGAGGCTGAAATAAAAGGGCATCGCCGAACCTATATTGGGGCAATGCCTGGTAAAATTATTCAAGGTTTAAAGATTGTTAAAACAAAGTCTCCCGTTTTTATGATAGATGAGGTTGATAAAATCTCTATGAGCATGCAAGGAGACCCATCAAGCGCACTTTTGGAAGTTTTAGATCCTGAGCAAAACATTTCCTTTAGGGATCATTATTTAGACCTTCCCTTTGATATTTCAAATGTACTGTTTATTTTAACCGCAAATACCCTCGACTCTATTCCCTATCCTTTATTGGATAGAGCTGAAATTATCAATCTCGCGGGGTATATTGATCAAGAAAAAATTGAAATTGCAAAAAAATACCTCATTCCAAAGAGTCTTGAAAAAAATGGCTTAAAACGCAGTCAAGTAAAATACAATAAAAAAGCACTTCTCAAAATCGTTAACTCCTACGCTCGTGAAGCTGGAGTGAGAAATCTTGAAAAGAGTTTTGATAAAATCCACAGAAAGTACGTTACTGAGTTAGTTTCTTCTCCTGAAACCCTTGACCTTTCAACACGCATCGATGTAGAGAAAAAACGAGTAGAAGACTTGGAGAAGAGGGAAGGCGCTGAGCAGAAGACAGCTGTAAATAGCAAAAAAAAGATGCCGAGCAAAATGTCTGAAACCGAAAAAGAATTACAAAAAAAATATCAAAAGATTGTTGGGCAAAGTCTTTCTATAAATGAGGACCTTGTTGAAAAATATCTCGGTAAGCCTCTTTTCAATGAAGATGAGATAAAAAGGGCAGATAGACCTGGTTGCGCTCTGGGACTCGCCTGGACGAGCATGGGAGGTGATACACTCATCATCGAAGCAATTGCCTTGCAGGGTAAGGCTGGCTTACAAATCACCGGGCAACTAGGCGATGTTATGAAAGAGTCAGCAAATATTGCCTTAAGCTGGGTTAAACAATATGCCCTGAAACATGCCCTCGTTGATGAAAAATGGTTTGAAAACAAGCATATTCACTTGCATGTACCCGAGGGAGCTACTCCAAAAGATGGTCCCTCAGCTGGTATTACGATGGCTATAGCCCTACTTTCTCTTATTAAAAATAAACCGATTAAGAAAAACATTGCAATGACAGGAGAACTTTCTCTCACTGGCCAAGTACTTGCAATTGGTGGATTACGTGAAAAGACAGTTGCTGCTATTCGAAATCAAATAAAACAGATAATTATACCAAAGTCGAACCTCCGAGACCTTGATGAAATTCCAGAAATAGTTAAAAATAAAGTAGTATTTTCGCCAGTACGTTCCTTTGAGGAGGTTATCGAACTGCTATTTTAAGAAAAGGAGTAAAAATAGAATGGATAAAAAAAATATGTTCACTAGCGATGAGACTGCTGAGGAAGTGAAAAGCTTAAATCAAATACCGCAAGAATTATTTCAAAAATATGAAGTTAAACGAGGATTACGGGATATAAGCGGTCAAGGTGTTATGGCTGGCCTAACGAGGATTTCTGAGATTCACTCCTATGTAATGAGTGAAGGAGATTTAATACCTTGCGAAGGTAAACTTTATTATCGTGGCTACGATATAGAAGACTTGGTACAAGGTTTTTCCGATGAAAATAGATTTGGCTTTGAAGAGATAGCGTATTTACTCCTTTTCGGAAAACTACCGAATCAAACCGAATATGACGCTTTTCGGGAAGAAATAGCTTCTATGTATGCTTTACCTAAAGAATTCTTGAATGCAACGATTATGAGCTTTCCTAGCCGAGATTTAATGAATTCTCTTGCAAAATCTGTTTTAACACTCTATGCCTTTGACGAAAATGCAGAGGATACTTCTATTGCAAACGTTATTGCACAATCTTTACGGCTCATTGCACAATTTCCTTCACTACTTGTCTATGCCTATCATTCATTTGCCTTTGCCCACAAAAAACAAAACTTTGTCATAAAATCTCCAAAAAAAGAATATTCTATTGCGCAAAATATTTTATATATGCTTCGTTCTTCCGACACTTTTACCGAGCATGAAGCAAAAATTTTAGACCTAGCCCTTGTTTTACATGCAGAGCATGGAGGAGGAAACAACTCAACCTTTACCACTCATGTGGTTAGCTCAAGTGGCACAGATACCTATTCTTGCATTGCAGCTTCTTTAGCATCTTTAAAAGGCCCAAAACATGGCGGAGCAAATATTAAAGTCGTACAAATGTTTGAAGATATGAAAAAAACGGTAAAAAACTGGACGGATGAAGCTGAAGTGAATGCCTACCTCAATGCGCTTTTAGATAAACAAGCCTTTGATAAATCGGGCTTAATTTATGGCATAGGCCATGCTGTGTATTCTGAATCTGATCCAAGAGCCTTAATTTTAAAATCCTATGTAGAGCAATTGGCGCAAGAAAAAGGTATGGTAAAAGAGTATAAACTTTTTTCCATAGTTGAAAGGTTGGCTCCCTTGGCAATTGCAGAAAAAAGGAAAATGTATAAGGGCGTGAGCGCAAACATTGATTTTTACTCAGGCTTTGTATATAAAATGCTTGGATTACCCGATGAGTTGTATACTCCTCTATTTGCTTGTGCACGAGTGGCAGGCTGGTCTGCCCATAGACTAGAAGAAATTGCAAATAATGGTAAAATTATTCGACCTGCATATAAGGCAATTGAAAAACATAGAAGCTATCCGAGTATTGATACTCGAGAATAAGAGCTAAATCGATAAAAAAAAGGACCTGTTAAGAAGTATTTCTTCCAACAGGTCTTTTTTTTGGATAAGGGGAGAACTTATTCTCCGTCTATTGATACACCGAGACGTCTTTGTACAAATTTTTTAAGCATCGCAACACCGTTGCGTTTTTTATTGTATACAAAACCACCGTTCCAATATTCTAAGGCAGCAAAAAGTGCATTACCACCATCGTGATCATCGCTTTTCGGCGTTCTAAATGAAACAAACTGGGCGAGTTCTTCAAAATTTTGATTATGCAGACACTCTAGACGTTTTCGGTTAAATTCATTCCATTTTTCTAGATCTTGAAATCCTTCACCTTCATCTTCAACAATTAGATGGGCATGTGTGGCACTAAAAGAATACCATACGCGAACCTTTTTATTTATATCACATTCATTACCATGCTTTACAGCATTTTTAATTACTTCGGATATCTGCTGTTCGAGTAAGTTTATTTCTTTAATTTCAAGAGGGGCAGATTGGACAATTAAAAGTGTAAAATATCTAATTTGTCTAAAATCGGATGGAAATTCTTTATAGAGCATATTGGTTTTATCAAATAAGCTATCATTTTCATCTGAACGTAATTCTTTAAAGTAATCCATAGTCATTTCCTTAATTATTTTATTCTGTTACCATCAATAGAGCTTCTTCAACACTATTTGCAATTGGGAAATAGCCCATAAGTTTGGTTAATTCAATAACCTTTTTAACTGAACCATGTATATTAGAAATAGCGAGTTTTAAGTTCATCTTTTTAATAGTTGAACAAATATGTATCAATGCTCCAATTCCACTTGAGTCAATATAATCTACTTGCTCTAAGTTAATAATAAAGCTTGTGACTGATTTTTCAAGCATTTTCATAACGAGCTCTTTTAGCTTATAAGAGTTGTATAAGTCCATCTCTCCATTTACATCAATTATGTAAATTTCGCCATTTTTTCGTATCTTTAATTCCATTTGTTGCTCCCTTTGTTATAGAATTTTAATGACAAGTAAAGTTTGATCATCATGCTGTTTTGTATCTCCACTAAATTTTTTCATGTCTTCTTTTATTTTATTGGCAATTTCCTTGCCAGTTAAATCTTTGTTACGTTTAACTAAACTAGTCAATCGTGTTGTAGTATATTGATTTCCATTAGCATCTAAGGCTTCAATTAGACCATCGGTAAAGGTGATAATTATATCATTCTTTTCCACCTTCGTACTAGTATCGGAATAGATGCTCGTTTTCTCCACACCAATCGGCTCAGAATTTTTAGATAAACATTCAAATTCGTTTGTTTGGCTTCGTAGCAAATAAATAGGACTTGTCCCTGCATTTGCATACTGAATGGTATTGTCAAGTGAATTATACAATATTAGTGCAATACTTGCAAAGTGGTCAATTGTTTTTTCTGTTGAAATACCTCTATTCGCCCATGAGAGAATAGTTGAAGCTGTTTGTGTTGTATTTAGAACAAGTCTAAGTATAGAACGTAACATTGTCATAATAAGTAAGGAATTCATTCCCTTACCGGCAACATCAGCTAAAACAAAGGATATTCTATCTTTTCTTGAAGGTACGACATCAAAAAAGTCGCCGCAAACACCAGCGGTATTGTAATAGTGCCCTAACGAAAGTCCTGGGATAGCTGGAAGTAGTTTTGGGTGATAGCGTTCTTGAATTTTTATAGCTATATCTGACTCTTTTGTTAATTCTTTTCTTTCAGCAAGTTCTTGATAGGAGAAGACTCCGCGTATTGCAGAGCTTGCAAATCGTGCGAGTATTTCTGCCTTATAAAATTCTTCTTCAGTAAAACGAGGGCTTTCAAATTTTCTTGCAAAGGCAGCAACTCCAAGAACGGAATCTTTTACAAGGAGTGGTATAAAAATATAACTACCAAGTTTTAGAAAATCTTCAGGTTCATTTTGAAAGAGCCTTGGATCGGATAAGGGTTCGGTGATAAGTTCGGCTCGTCCTGTTCGTGCTATTTCTCCAAAAATAGTGCTATCTAAGGGGAAAGTAGCAAAGCGAAAGTTTGTTTCTACACGAATAATCTTATGAGGAATATCAGCACTAAGCTCGTAGGGAGGAGGGAAGCTGCCTATCAAGGATTTTACAGCAATAATGTCATCAAAGGCATCAATTAAAAGAATAACTCCGCCGTCCGCATTTATTTCTTCTATAATGGCTGTGTTTATATGTTCTAAGGTTTCCTGTAAGCCTTTTTCAGAAGATAGATTATTTGAAGCTTGTACAATAATATCATTGCTTAATTCAAATAATATCTTGTTTAATTCCTTATCCTTTTCACGGATTTGTTCTATTTCTTGTTCGAGATCGATTTCGGTATTTTCTGCACTTTCTGTTTTTTCTTTTTCTAGTTTTACTTCTTTTAGATGATACAAAATATGTGGGATAATTAGAACAAGGGCTAAGCTTAGAGTTGAAAGTAAATAGATACTTGATTTGAAAATAAGCGTCGCCACGATACCCAAAAGGAGAATGAGAAGTCCAAAAAATTGACTAATTGGATTTTTTTCAACGGCCTTTCTTGCTACACGTAAGAGCAAAAAAATAGAAATCAGTATGGGAATAATGGAAACTAAAAGTAGTATAAATGATATTGTATCTGAAAATATAAACAAAATTAACCTCATTAATAAAAGCTTATATTAGTTTAGCATTGAAAAATCAAGACGTCAAGGATTTAAATAGTAAATTTCTCTAAAATTCGTTTTATCGCACTTTTTTTGTAGATTTTACTAAAATCGTTTGCTGCTTCTTCTATGCTAATTGTTTCACCAAATTGTTGTTTTAACTCGTCCCAGTAGCGGATAAGCCAAACATACATATCTGAAAGTGTTCTATTTCGAAAACTTCGTAGTAATTTTTGTTTTTTTATTGAATCTATAATGGGAAGATAGAGTTGTTCATACCAAGATTGAACGGCTTTGTGCATGGGGATTTCTTCAGTTTTATTTTGATTTAAGTAATACTTATGAATTAAAATATGCTGATAGAGGACGTCGTATTGACCTGGGGAAGAAAAATCGATAGTCCAACAATCGGTTATATCCCCAAAGTTCGTTTCTGCGTAAAACACTCTTTTTTCGTATTGAATAACTTGTTTGAGAATTTCTTTTATAGAGCTACTTGGTTTGAGTTTTATTTCACTTTGAAGGCTTATTACTTCTGCATCTATATTTTCTACCCCCTTTATTTTGGCAACAGAAACACGGTGGTTACCATCGCGGACAAAATAAAGTCCCCCTATTTCGTAGAGTGTAATGGGGGGAAGAATTATATCTTTATAATAGGCTTGGTCAATTCTCGCCCATCGAGTTTTAAGATGTGTTTTTCGTGGGAAAAACTTGTTGTCGAAGTCCATATAGCGTCCTTCACTGCCTACTATAAGCTTAATTGGGACAACTTTCATGCCAAGATAAACTTCATTTTTTGGTTTGAGCATTTTTTTTACATCATTGAAGGATAACAGTTTAGTCTCTTCAGGACTGAGTATATGCTGTAAATCATTAATGAGTGCACGGTTGCGTGCGCGAAAAAAATTATCGTTACTCGATTGTAAACTATGAGTGCTCATAAAATTCCTCAAAAATGTATAATATGATGGCTAAAAGCATTTACGACTGTTGTTTGTTCATAAACAGAAACACGAATATCTTGTAAATCATACAGGTGAATATGCCCGTGTATGAGATATTTTGGTTTAAAGATACGCATAAACCATAAAAAGCTTTTAAATCCGGTGTGGCAGCGATCTTCTTTGTCGTGTATGCCAAGGGGTGGTGCATGTGTTAAAAAAATATCGAGGTAGCGACCATAACGGAGTTTATTGTAAAGCAGACGGGGAATCATTTTTATAAGTTTTCTATTCATTTCCCCGTCAGAGTATTGGCTTTCTCCTTTATTGTATTCGAGAGAGCCTGAGGCACCTGCAATGAGGAGTTTTCCTTCTTTTAAAACCTTAAAGCCAACGTAGGCAGCTCCTGCAAGGTGTGTAGTGCTATCGTCGATGGTAGTTCTTTTCTTAGTTCTTGTGCCTCCATGAAAGCGATTGAAGTTTTTTAGGTTATGATTTCCAAAAACGAAGAGTGTCGGTCTATTCAATGTGGAGACAACGTAATCTATATATTCCATAGGCAAATCTCCAGCAGATAAAACCAAATCTATATCTTGAAATCGTTCTTTAGCGTTATTGCTGTATATGAGGGGATCGATTTGATCGGAAATACAAAGTATTTTCATAGGACATCTTATAAGTTAATTTTTGATAAAATCGCTTCTAGTTTATCTTTTCCCACAAGCTCGAAGGGGCGATTTTCAGCAAACTCGATGCTTGATCGTGTGAAGCCTGAACTCGTACAAATAATGCATTTAACATAATTTTGTTTTTTCATTTCTTCGAGTTGCTGTCTTAAAAGACTATCTGGTATGAGCTCTGTTTCGCGGTAAAAAAACATGAGGCTAACTTGTTGGCGAACATTTTGCCAGTTTTCAGCCTTATGTTCTGTAGCAATAAAAATGCAACCAAATTTTTTTGATTTTATTGAACGTGGTTCAAGATTATAGCCAGTTAAAGCAATTTTTTTGCAAATTTCTATAAAATATTCTGCGTTGCTTGTTAGGTATTCCTTCAT
>JAAZLA010000074.1 GCA_012799545.1 Treponema sp. | reverse complement strand
CACGGGTTTGTGTTCATTCTTTAATTCAAGAACCTTACTGTGTAAAAACAAATTGCTTTGTTTTACGTCTCTTTCTTTCCATCCCTAATTATTTTCAAAAATCATCTAACGACTTTTCACCTCAAGAAAAAAAGCCCTTTTATATTACACCGCGAAACTTTTATTGCAAAAAGTTCCTCAGTGGGTAACGAAGAGAGTAACACAGCTCTAAAATTTAGTCAAGAGCTCTATCAATCTTTTTTTTGTTTTTTTTATAATTTCTTTTTAAAACTTGAATTGTACAACTTGTAAAACGTATCTCTAAAAAGAATCAACTTATATTCAAATGCGTAAAACCGCACATATTGTTGCATTTTAACAAGGCTTGCAGTATTTTAAGGCTACAAGCGATATGTTCATTACATTACCACAAAGCGATTATAAATGTCAATAGCTTTTGTAAAAAATATTGTTTTTATTTTAATTTCTTACAACACGAAATCCAGTATAGTTGTTTTGCCCATAGGAATTGTCCCCACTTCTCGATGAAAGGCTACAAGTGTTCTTGTTGTTTACAAAACTGCCACCACGCAAAACCTTATACATAGCAGTTTCTGCACCTCGATAATCTTCCAGCCGTCCATTTGGTAAGACTTTAAACCAATCCCAGCACCACTCCCAAACATTTCCACTCATATCAAACAGACCTAACTCATTAGGAAGTTTTTCTCGTACTGCTTGTGTTTTTTTCTTAGAATTAGAACTATGCCAAACATAATCGTCTATTTTTGCCATAGCTTTTCCACTTTCTGAACTTCCAGCATAGGCTTTTAAATAACCCAAAAGATTTACTCCAGCGGCATCATAGACTAATTTATTTGTGTTTTTATCAGCACCCATAGCAGCCCATAACCACTCCGCCTCAGTGGGCAATCTATATCCATTCGCTTGCCAATTGCAGGTCACGGCATTCCAGTTTTGATTATTAGCGTCAGGTATATTAGAATAATCTAATCTTTCCCATTTTACACCTTTTATCGTGTAAACAGGTTCTAAACCCTCTAAAAGACTTAATTTATTGCAAAAAGCAATTGCATGATACCAACTTACATTTTGCACCGGAGTTTTTAAGTTAACAGAAACTTTAGTATCTGATGGTTCATCATTAAAAATCTCTAAAAATTGTTTTCGCGTAACGAGCGTTTCAGCCATTCTAAAAGGACGCGAAATCTTTACTGTATTCTCAGAAATTTCATCTCGTTGATACTGACCACAGTTTACATAAGCTAAAACGCCTAAAAGAGGAGAAGTATAATTACAAGCTCTGTCTATAGCTATTTCATAGGTTTTTGAATTTTTTTTATCTTCTGAAACTATAGTAAAGCGAATAAAACTCTGGCTTTTAGGAATTGAAAGCGATTTCCCTATTTTTTCATCTAAGTAAGCATTTTCATCTATCGCCACTGCATTAAAAACAATGGAATGAGCACTCTCTGGAAGCGCAAGAAAATATTTTTCTATTTCTGATGAAAAAGGCGGATCGAGCTGCCCAAAACTTGGCTCCAAACGAGATAAGAGTGCAACAGAAGATGGAGTATAAATCGGCTTTTGCTCAATAAAAACGTCCACTGTTTTCTCTTCAAGTCTCTCATTATCTATACGCAATTCAAAATCATCAGGAAAAGGTGAAACGAGATTAGCTACTGCAGTTTCCTTTTCTTCTCTCAGCTCTTGTTCTTGTTTCGCGCTGGATTTCTTTTCTTGAAAAGAATCTTCTTTTACTCCTTGCGCATCTCGTTTTTCAACACTGCCTTGTAGGTGATTTTCACTTTTAGATTTTTCTTCGATTACTTCAACCGAAGCACTGTCATCCGAATAAACACTTAAAGCTTGCTCTTTTTTAACATTTTTCAAGCAGGATACACATAAAAAAAGAGAAATAAGAACAAGTATAAGACATCTTTTTCTCATACTATCTGTCCTCTCCAAATACTATTTACATATTTTTATTTTTTAAACGTGGCAGAAATACAATTAAATAATCAATGAAAGAAACATAAGCAGCGAGAAGTGCAAGCAGATACAAGAGAGTTCCAACGGAGGTAAAAACAGAAGTTGTAGTAAAAAAATAAAAACCCAAACGTAAACTAGACTCTAAAAACAAAGAATAAAAACCTGCGATAACATATAAAACTGTTTTAAACTTGCCTCCCTTACGGGCTCCGATTGCGATTCCATTTTTAGTTGCTATCATGCGCAAAAACAACATGGCAAACTCTCTATAGATGATAAACAAAATCAAGACGAGAGAAACATGGCCAGATACGGCATAACAAAAAAAAGTAGTAATATGCAAAAAAACATCGGCAAAGGGGTCAAAGAGCTTTCCAAAATCGCTCACAGCATTTGCCTTTCGCGCATAAAATCCATCAAGAAAATCTGTAAATTCTGCAAAAATCAAAAGAGGGATCATTATATAAACAGAAACATGCAGAAAAGCAGAGTTTAGTTGTGGGGAAAAATAAATTAACAAAAAAACTGGTGCTAAAATAATACGTAAAAAAGTAAAAAAGTTGGCTAATTTCATAAAACTAAGTATCCTGAGTATTTGTTTTTATGTCAATAGAACACAAAGATCATAGCTTATGGAAAAGCTTTAAAATCTTGAACAACAGAAATACACGATTCTATTGTCTTATCTGGCATTTTTTCTTTAGCTATTGAAACAGCTTTTTCAGTTATTGCCAAAGAGTTTGCAACACCTTGTAAAACGAGCTTATCTTCATGTATCACTGCACGCAAAAAACTAACAGCGAGCTTGTGTTCAAACAATAGTTCGTTCACTAATTTTTGAGCTTCATACATTTCTTTTACTTTTTTCCTACCTAAGGCTTCTTGTTCGGTATCTATCAAGCTGTTTACTGCACCAGATACGATAGATGTTACCGAGTCTATAGAAAACAAACCGGTATTTATCACAAGATGAAAGTGTTCGACCTCTTCATTTGTTTCATTAAAAAAACTTTTATAGAAACCGAGCCTATTCGCATCACTTTCTTCTATCCGTTGCAGTGCTTTTTTATCGTCCCAGTTAAATTCCTCTTTCAGTCGTGCCATTCGAACACCGCGATCAGCGACAAATCGCACAGCAAAAAGGTTTGGAACACCATCAAGAATAATATGAGCAGCTCGCCCAATCAAAACACAATTGCCCTCTTGGGCAACTTCTAAAACAGCAGTTTGCAAATAATCTAGATATTCATCACGTTCTTTCGCTAAAGAAGCAAAAAAGCCAGGTTTTCTCTCATCGTAATTCTTTAACTTATCGGGGGAAAAACCAAGTTGTACAATTTTCTTTTCAATTTCTCTTTTATCGATAAACCGGTACCCTATCTTTTTTGCAAGAGCGGCGGCAATTTCATCACCGAGAGCCGCACACTGCCTTGAAATAGCAACGATTGCCATACATCCTCCTACTTTAAATGAACAATAAGACAGCCTTTTATCAAACTGTTTATTATCTTCACACACTATTATATTAACTCTTTTACGTTAATCTGCTATAAATAGGATAAACCTTAAATGAATGAATGTCAAAGGAAAAAAATGAAAAAAACTATTGAAAACTGGCAGCAAGGAAAATCCAAGCTCTTGTGCAAAACAGTCATTGCAGATGTCAATGAAATAGAATATACAAATCCAAAGGGGATAACAAAACCCTATATTATTTTAGATGCTCCCGATTGGGTTATCACTGTACCCGTACTCAAAAAAGACACAGAAGATGCTTTTATTATGGTTGCACAGTGGCGTCATGGCGCAAAAGCTTCAACGATAGAATTTCCAGGTGGTGTAATAGAAAAAAATGAAAATGCAGAAGAAGCGGGAAAAAGAGAGCTACTTGAAGAAACGGGCTTTCTTGCACACAAAATGATACACCTCGGTACCATGTGGACAAACCCTGCGATAATGGCAAATAAAGTACATTTTTTTGCAGCAATGGAACTCGAAGACACAAAAAAAACACATTTGGATGAAGATGAATTTCTTGCCTTGCACATAGAAAGTAAAAAAAAAGTATATAGCTCGATGGGTACCGAGCCATATACTCATGCTTTGATGGGCACAGCCTTACACTTATTTAGACAACACTGTGACGAAAAGATTTAGCGTTCTGGTGTGTAAGGGTCATAAGTCTTACTTGTGCTAAACTCACCTTCCCGCAACTCCCCTGAAATGCTTGGTATAAGCATTTTCATACCGGGGTAAATTAAATCAGGATTTTCAGGGTCGCGCATAGAAGATTTATTTGCCTGATATAGGTTTTCCCACAACAAAGAATTATTATAGACATAGCTTCTACCAGCAATGTTCCAGTAGCAATCTTTTGATTCAGCCCAAGGTCTTACCACATAATATTTTGGTAAAGGCTGTACTTCTTTAATGCCGGCAAAGCTTCCATAGGCTTCTAAGGCATAGCTTGCTGCGGAAACATAGTCTTCATTTTCATAAGCTTCTAGGGCATTTTTCAAAGCAGTTTCTCCCGCAGTAAATGCCATAGGAAAGTTTTGCTGCCCTTGCAATTGCTCTGCTCGAAGTTTTTGATTTTTTGCAAGTCGTATTTGCTTATCAGCCTCAGCTTTTTCAAGCATAACTCGTATATAGGTTTCGGACATTTCAGCATAGTCTTTTGACTTATACGAGTACTCAATCGATAAATCATACTCACCTTCATCAAAAGCTTCTTGCGCCTTTACAGCATATTGTTTTGAAAGCCTATTGTATTCGTTATTTACATAACTTGTCCCAAATAAAAAGCCCACAGAAACTAATAATAAAACGAAAATAGCAACACGTTTTGTTCTCATTATCTACTCCTCATTTCCATCTTCATTTTCTAATGGTGCAATCTCATCGGCTTCTAAAGCAAACTTATCAACAGCTTCGCTTTTTTCCCTTGCTTCTTCCATAGCACGTAAAGCAGCAGCACGTTTTTCAAGCACCCTTTCGTATAATTCTGACAATGCGTCATGGGCATCAAGATATTCGCTATAGGCATCTTCGTACTCGCCCTCGGCAAAGTTTGCCTCCCCTGCAGTAAATACTAACATAGCAGAGTTATATCCAGCCTTATCTGCTGCTCCAGCCTTAATTGCGTCCACTTCTGCACGTAAAGCTATGAGCTCTTGACGTTTTGTTGTAGCTAAATCTTTGAACGCCTTATTTAATATAGACCTAAAAGCAAAATACGCTTCTTCTGCTACAGTTCTCTGTGTTTCCGTATCAAAATCTGCCAAATAGCCTTTTTCTGCTTCGGAAAGTTTTTCTACGCCTAAGGCATAGGCTGCCTCGTCGTAAGACTTAAACTGAAAGCCATCAACTCTTTTTTTTGCCTTTGTAGCCAAAGCTGAAAAGTTAAGCGCTTCATAACGATTTAAAACTCTTTGCGCGGAAGCAATATGTTCTGCCGCAACTATCTTCGTTTTTGTAAACATCTTGTGAGCTTCATATTCTGCATCTACAAACTGAAAAGACTCAGGATAAAGAGAATCTGCCTCATTTTTAATCGCTTCTTTTCTCGCAGCCTCGATTTTTGCATGCAAGCTTTCTAAATCAGAAAGTGCTTTTTTATCACTTGCTTCTTCTTCGACAACTTCGACTACCTCTTCAACATCGTCCACCTTTGGTGTAGATTTACAAGAAAAAAACATTAAAGCTAGGCTTGCGCACAACAAAAAGGTAAAAACCTTGAACCCTTTATTCATTTAAACCTCCATTTTTTTTTACACATTAACGTATAAAGATTACACTACTTTTAAAACAAACACAAGTTTTTTTTCTTTTTGTGTTTTAAAATCAAAGAAACTATGTTATTATGTACACTATACATACAAAATTATAAAAATACGGAGGAAAAAATGGCTGATGACTTTAGTTTTGAAATTCAAAAACATGTTGGGATTTTAAGCACTTCAAAATCGGGATGGACGCTCGAACTAAATCTCGTATCCTGGGGCGGAAGAGATGCGAAATACGATATTCGTAGTTGGTCACCTGATCACAAAAAGATGGGAAAAGGTGTAACGCTCAGTAAAGAAGAGCTTACAAGCTTAAAAGCGGTTTTAGAAGCAGAGGTTTAGGCGTAAAAATCTCGTTTTGTATGAATTCCATACACAAGACTGGTCATAAGCGTTTCTTCTAAGGCTACATTTGCTGAGCGAAGCTCCATATCAGTTTTTGAAAGAAGGGCAAGGATAAGCACAACATCTTCGGCTGTCCACAAGCTCCCTGCCTTTCTATACTGCGTTTGTGCTCGTTTACTGGAAAAGCCCTTTATTTTTAGGTCAAAATCCGATGGTCGCGTATTTTTATGCAGTTCTTGCCAAGTCCTAAGTTTACGAAAACTATAAGTAAGCCCCGCAATTATTTGAATACCTGCACGAGATTTTGACTGGAGAATATTCTGTAAAATAGTCAAGGCTGAATCTAAGCGCTCGGTTTCATTTTGGTTTGCTTCGGCTAAGGCATCAAAAAGAGTAAACGCAGACTCTTCCCTTGTATGTACCAAGACATCTTCGATATTTTCCTGACTTATACTACTGCCCTTGGGGAATAAATAGGCAAAACGCTCACAGTTTCGCTTAATCGCCTCGGTATTATTTTCCACCATGTCGAGAACCGCTTCTATCGCATCTGTTTCAATATCTAAGCCCATAGACTTAAAAAAATTACGCACAAAGGCTTCTTTTTGATTTTCAAACAATTCCCAAAATATTTTTTGATTTTCTTTTGGGACAAGGTTTGAAAGTTTTTTGTCGACAGCGTTTTCATCGGAAACAAAAACAACACAGCTTGATGGATCTTTTTTTGCAATTGCAACCCACTCCGCGACTAGGGCAATATCTTCTTTTTTCTTTATAACTTCCGCATTTTTTATAATCGCAAATCGACCAGCTGAAAAAAGCGAGCCGTTTTGTAAGAGTGAAAAAATATCGTTGAGTTTCGTTTCTGAGGCATAGAAAGAATACTCGTCAACAGAGCCAAAAGTCTTAAGATGCTTTTGCTTTAATTGCTGTATTGCCTCGTTTTTTTGCCCAAACTCTGGACCGGTATAAATAAATGCGGAAGCTGCCATCAATAGGTCCTTATAATCGTAACAAGGGTGCCGAGTATTTTTACATCTTGGCAATAAATAGGGTTGTATTTTGGATTTTCGGGCTTGAGAAGTACTCGCGCAGGTTCCTTATAAAAGCGCTTCAGTGTTACAGTATCGTCCAATAAAGCAACGACGATTTGTCCGTTTCGTCCTGTAGATTGTTGTTTTACGATGGCAAGGTCGCCATCGAGAATGCCCGCGTTTATCATGCTGTCGCCACGAACATTGAGGGCAAAAAAAGCATCTGTTTTATTGATTATAGGCGGATAGAGGGTAAGGCTTCCAGAATAATTTTCTTCGCAAAAAAGCGGACGTCCCGCAGCAACGGTTCCAAGAATGGGAACAGATATGCCTTCTTTTCGAGCTTTTTCTTCTTCTGACTCCTCATCTTCGACGGAGCCCATAAAATATTCTTCTTTTGATACGAGCAGTTTCAAAGAACGTGATCTATTTTCTATTCGACGGACATAGCCCTTATTTTCGAGAGCGGTAAACTGGTCCTGCACTGCACGAGGAGAGACGCCAAAGTACTCTGCTGTTTCTCGAACGGTAGGAGGACATGAGTGATCTTCAATACATGAGCAAATAAAAGCAAAAAACTCTTCTTGCCGCTCTGTTAATTTTTTCATTCTTCTTCAAATTTTGACTCGAACAAGGCATGAATAGCATCAACAGCAGCTTCTTCATCGCTTCCCGTTGCACGAAGAGTGAGCGTTGTGTTATAGCCGGCAGCCATGGTTATAACGCCCATAATGGATTTTGCGTTTATGACCGCATCACCTCGTTCTATAAGTATTTCTGAGGCAAATTTGTTTGCTGTTTGTGCAATCAATGCCGCAGGTCTCGCATGAATTCCAGCTCTATTACGAACTGTAAGCAGTTTTTCTTTCACTAGTTACTCCAATCAATATACATCTTCGCTACCATAGTAGGCGGCTTGCGCATCTCCAGTTTCAATCCATTTTAACACATTTATGTTAAAATCACGAGCTGAATGGTAGCCCATTGACTGAAGCCGTTCATTCATAGCTGCTGTTTCTATAATAATAGGGACGTTTCGCCCTGGACGGACGGGAATTTCGATGAGGCGGACTTTTACCCCGAGTAAATCGGTGGTATTTTGTTTTGTGCCAAGCCGGTCGTAGACCTTGTCGGCATCCCATTCAGCGAGTTTCACCACAAGCTGTACTTTTTTTTGCTCCCGTATTGCACCAACGCCATAGAGTTGTGCAATATTGATAATACCGAGTCCGCGAATTTCCATGTGGTGGCTTATAATCTTGTTTGCACCCTGCCCTAGAATGGTGTTGCCGTTTACGCAGCGTATTTCAACAGTATCATCGGCGACAAGGCGGTGGCCTCTTTCGATGAGTTCAAGGGCGGTTTCGCTTTTTCCCACACCGGAATCTCCTAAAAGAATGATACCAACGCCATAGACTTCGACTAAAACACCGTGAAGTGTTTGACTGGGAGCAAAAATATTTGAAAAAACCCGTAAAATCCTACTCGAAAAATCGGTCGATTTAAGGCTTGTTTGCAAAATCGGGCAACCCACTTCTTCAGAAATTTTGGCAAACTGTTCCGTTGGTTCTAGGTCGTGGGTAAAGACACAACAGGGGATCTCTTGGGAAAAAAAAGTTCGTAAGTCTACGTCTTTTTTCTCTTTTTCAAGTTTTTTTAAGTACGCAACTTCACCTAAGCCAAAAACTTGGACACGCTCGTGAGCAAAAGAGTCAAAAAAGCCCGAAAGTGCAAGCCCGGGACGATTTAAGTCGGGGACCTGTATAGTTCGCACAAGCCCTCTGCGCCCACTGAGGCAGCGTAGATGAAGAGAATTATGTCCTTCGAGTTCTAAATCGAGTAAATTGAGAACTGAAAATTCTTTTTTTGCCATATTCGAACTATACACTCAACCGAGGCTTTATACAAGTTGTATTAGTTATCCCTTTTGTTGAATTTTATCCTTTTCTTTTTTTATTTTTGAGTCTAAGACATCCATCATTTTGTTTAAACCCGCGGTAAAGTCATAATCATCTGAAGAAATATGAGCAACAGTTCCCCATCGAAAGTTTACCGTTACGTCAAAAATCATTTTTTTATCATATTTTATTCTTAAAAGCAAATCGACGATCAAATCGTCGGCATATTTTATGCGTTCCATTTTTTTATCGATTAAGGCTTGTTGATCCTCATCCAATACAAAGCCAACTGCATTTGTTGTAATTGTCATAGTGCCTCCTAATAGCGCCATAGGGCTTTTTTTATTCTTATTTTCTAAGAATTGTATATCTCAATTATAACAGTTTTTAAGATAAAAAGCAAAAAAAATCTAGAAGATAATAAAAGAAATCTCAAGAAAATTGATTTTATCGTATTGATTTATGT
>JAAZLA010000009.1 GCA_012799545.1 Treponema sp. | reverse complement strand
TTTCCTAATATAGCCCTTGTACTCGTAGAAACAGAACATAATGGATTTTTTTCTTATCCGAAGAATACATCTTTTTTATCACAAGATGATAACAGTAAAAACATACTTAAAACACAATCTCCACTTATTTCGGTATATAGTTCTTCCTTACTTCATAATAATGAGCCTATCACTCTTACATTTGCCCTGTATCACGTCAGTCCTTATCTCATTCATGACCTAGCAAAAAAAAGCTTTTTTATACTTTTTCTTACCACTCTTTTTGTTTTTTTAACAATTATTATAAACAAAATTTTACAGAAAAATAGTAACACAGAGTCCGATAGTTTTCCTACAAGCGAAATTGCATTTCAAGATTCTCAGAATTCCAACTTTTACGATGATTTTCAGAAAAATGACTTTGATTTAAACTTTGATTTTGATTACAAAACAGATACTGATGTTTTTTTGCATGATGATCCTATAGATCCTATAAGCGATTCAGAATTTGCCTTAGATATAGAAAAAAATGATTCGATTGCTACTGCTCCTTTGGAAATGCAACTAAAACCAGATACCTTAACGGATAGAGAAAATAAAAAACAATATACGAAATTTCAAATCCGAGGTAAAACAATTTCCGACCCCCTCGGATTATTTTCAGAAAAAACGGGTTTTGGCTGGGAATCCTACCTAGAACCGCGACTCGACTCTGAACTTATACGAGCCAGCTCCTCCGAACAAGACCTCGCCCTTGTCCTCATCAAGATAGCTGGTATAGAGCATTATCCCGCGTATACGGAGTTTATTTCAAAGGTTTTACTCGAAGTTTTTAAATTTCGAGATCTTATTTTTGAATACGGTCAAGATGGATTTGCTTGTATTTATCAAGACTTAAATGTCGAAAAAGCGCTTACACTTGCCGAAGAACTCTATATTGCCTTAGATGAAATACTAAAAAATTGCGATGTAAAAATTGCCATTGGTATTTCGACACGCTCTTTACGTATTATCCCAGGAACAAGAATTTTGAAAGAAGCACAACAGGCAATTGACAAAGCTTTAACCGAAAAAGAGGACCCGATTATAGCATTCAAAGCAAATCCAGATAAATATAAAGATTACGTCTATAATACACTATAGAAAAACAACTGTAGTTTTATCTTTAGCCAGCTTTATTGCCTTCATCTTCTTTCAATAAATCCTTCAAGCTTGTATCCAGGGGATTTTCATCTATGAGCTCTTTTTGTATACTACGAGCTTTTTCCGTATCGCCATTATACCAATACACAAGCGCGAGGTTTTTCTTCGTTGTTTGATCCATGGGATACATTAAAAGAATATTCTCGTATAAAAGAATTGCCTCTAGGAATTTTTTTTGTTTTGATTTAACAAAAGCGAGTTGAGAAAGTATTGTTGCATTATTTTTATCTGCACCCAACAACTCATCAAATACTTTTTCTGCCTCATCGTATTTTTTTTGTTCAACAAAAATTAGACCAGTTTTATACAGTGAATTATCATACAGTTTTTTGCTTTGTTTGCTTTTTGTATAAAATTCTAATGCTTTATCCCATTTTTTAAGAGCATAATATTCCTCAGCTAAGGTAAAATACTCAAAGGCAAGGGATTCACGCAGAGAAACAGAACTCGCACAAGAAAAAAGAGAAAAAACGACAAGGAGCCATATAAATAAAATAGGAACTATCTGTTTCTTTTTCAAATGTACCTCTTTTATAAAATGGTTTAGCGATTTCCCAAAACCGTTTGTTCTATTTCACGCAACTGTGAGCGATACAAACCAGAAATATTTGAGCCATAATCTGCAAGGAGTTGAATTATATTTCTTGGGTTTTCATCATTATCTCGTCCGTTAAGCCTATCTCCTGCATCACCTAAGCCTGGCATAATGTATGCAGAAGCATTTAAAACGGGGTCCATCCAAAGCGTATAGGTAGTACAATTTTCAAGAGCGCGAACGACACGCAAACTACCCTTCAAGGCTGCTATAACGTTGAAAAATTTAATGGACTTTGGTTTTACCCCTTGGTCTTGAAGGTATTTTATAACGGTTACAAGAGAGCCGCCGGTTGCATTCATTGGGTCAGCAAAGATTAAATCTTTCCCATGTAAATCTTCCAAATTAAAAAAAGAATTTTTTAAGTCAAGAATATACTCCATGTTGGATTCTTTTTTTAAGTCATCACGTTTAATTTTAAACAAGGCAAAGGGAGTAACATAGCCATGAGAAGAATATTCTTCAATTTCTTTTGACATAATCATGGACGGGAGCAAAGCACCGCGTAACATCACGCACATAACTGTATTTTCTATTTTATGATCGATATCTGGAATCTTGTGCACAGAATAGTTTTGAACAGGAGCTGTTACGGGTGTTTTTACCACAAGATAATTTTTATTATCGCTATGGTAACCAGAATAGGCAAGGCGAAAAAGCATTTCGTAGGCTCTTTGGGTATAGTATAAAAATTCTTGATGTCCGGTTCGAATATCTCGAAGTTTTGCAATGACGCGAGAAGCTTCCGCATGACTTTCTTCAGTTGTTATAAAGGAATACACTTGCATCGCAGGAACTTCCGTGCAAATCGTTTGCATAATATGCCCCATTTCATTGAAGAGTTCTATGACTTTTTTTTCTTCTTGCGCAATAGTATTGCTAAAACCGCCCTGGGCAATTGCCTGAAAAGATTTCATAACTCTTTCATATAAAACGTCCATCTCTTTCAGATACGACAAATCTTTTTCTGTTAAGTAACCATCGAGTGATTCAGCTTTTAGAATAACCTTTGAATCCATATATACCTTCCTTTATATTATTGAATACTATCCCATAGATTAAAACTAATATTTTTTACTTGCACTTGATTTTCTGCTGTTTGTTCTATTAGAACATCATAATTATAAAAAGCAATCTTAAACAATAAGAGTGCAGGTCTCACTGCTCTTTTATCTGTAAAAACAAAATCAATTGTTAAGCTATAGTCTCTTTCTTTTTCTTCAGCATAGACGAGCATATAATCAAGGGCTAAATCGCTATCAAAGGGTAAAAACTGGCTTAAAAGTATTTTAGGCTCTTTTACATACAAGAGTATATTTTCTTCTTGAAGCGCCTGCCGTAGCCTGAGATAATTGTAATCTTCGTTCGAAATACCCTCTATTCCTCCAGGAAGAGCTATGTGATTTGTAAGAGAAAAACGCTCGAGCATTATCTCTATTTGGCTATTTGAAATAAACAAAAGGTTTTTATG
>JAAZLA010000073.1 GCA_012799545.1 Treponema sp. | reverse complement strand
TGTAGCCTGCAAAATAGCCAGGCATTGTTTTTATTGCTTCTTCTATTTTTGCTGTATCGGCGCCTTCTTTTGCAACAACAAAGCATTCTCTCCAGTGCATGTCGCCTGGTGTGAGACTCGGGTTTTCGCCTCGTCGCACTTTTTGGATAGACTCTGAAATCGCGTGTGTGTATTGCCGAGCATCGAGGACTCCTGCTATTCGTCGGAGTGCATCGGAGTGTCCCATAGAAAGCCCGCCTTTTTCACTTGTGCCATAAAAGCCATAAGTTTTGGCTCCTGGAATAAAGGCATTGCCAAGCACTCGCTGCACAGAAAAGGTTCCTGGGTCCCAGCCTATGGATATACAAGAAAGATGTTCTGTCTTTTTTGCTGCCTCATCCATTGTTTTATAATACGCATATGCTTCGCTATGATTATCGTAACTGTCAAGGGTGTGAATGTATTGGGCATAGACTGGCCCTTGTTCTGGAAGATCAGATTTTGAGCCCCCGCAAAGTATAGCAACATCGGCTTCTTGCAGTTTTTCAAAATCATCGGAAGCATAGATAGGGTAGCTCCCTCCTATTTCGGCTCTAACACGATCAGGAGATCGAGAGAGAATACAGGCAAGCTCCCTATCTGAGTTTTTTTTAATTGCTTCTAAAACACCACGACCAATATTTCCATAGCCAATGACCGCAAGTTTTATTTTTGCCATTTTTTTTTCCTTTTTTATTCCATAGCATAGCCAGGATTTGCATCGGTAGCTATCTCGCCTTCTTCATCTAAAACAGCCTTATACACAGGCCAGAGCCTAAAAAAACTCTCCCATGTTTCACTCGATATAATTTTGAGGTTTTTAAGGCCGCGTTTTTCTATAACTGCAGGGATTTTTTTTGCATCGAATTTTTTGGGATTAAAGCCCTTAGAAGCAATCGCCCATGTCCACATTCCGCCGTACATTCGCACATGACTCACCATTTCTTGTACGCTAGGAAAAACCGCCTTGAGCGTATGCATTATTCTTTGAAAGGTTTTTAGTCGTAAATCTGGAGATTCTGCATGCATTATAAAAAAAGCTTCATCATCTTTTAGAAGATTAGATACTATTTCAAAAAACTCTTTTGTGTATAAGGCAATGCAGGGACCTTCTGGGTCAGTCATATCCATAAAAATTGCGTCGTAGGTTTTCCCTTCTTTTTCTGCGTTTTCAACAAAGGCTCTACCGTCTTGAATATGGAGCTTTACACGCTCGTCATTAAAGGCATCTCCTCCCAGATCTGGTAAATGTTTTTTACAAAAATTGATAACGCCCTCATCTAGTTCAACAAAGTCGAGACTTTCAATGCTCGGATGCCGCAAAATTTCTTGTGCAAGGGCGCCATCTCCCCCACCTATAACAAGGGCTTTTTTGGGGTTTTTATGCGCCAAAAGCGGTACATGCGCCATCGGCTCGTGGTACTGATACTCTTGTGCCTCGGTTAACTGTGTTATTCCGTCGAGTAAGAGCGCCTTGCCAAACTCCTTGGTTTTTACCACATCTATTTTTTGCCATTGAGTTTTTGCAGATTGCAATTTTTTTTCTACATCAAAAAACCAACCTCCGCCAGAACTCGTATGTTCAAAGTGCATCGTGCGTTTTTTTGAAAATAATCTTATAAATTTGCGCATTCAAAAATCTCCTGTATTTCCTTTGTGAGCATCTTTTTTACGCGAGAACGCTCCGTTTCTGTTAGCTCATGTATTTCATCACCAAAAAGATAGTCGTCGAGATTGAGATTCTTTTTCCGCATCTTTGTATGAAATATCGTATCCGATAAAATATTTATATCGTAGGCTAGATAATCAGCAAGCACATCTTCATCGATATAGTCTTGAATAGAGCTGATATCTTGGTCAATAAAAATCTTGTTTCCGCGTGTATCTCGTGTAAAACCGCGAACCCGATAATCCATGAGTACTATATCGGAATCAAAACTATCGATAAGATAGTGTAGGGCACGAAGGGGACTAATCATACCACAGGTTGACACATCTATGTCGACACGAAATGTCGCTAAACCAGTTCGAGAATTGTATTCAGGATAGGTATGCGCTGTGATATGGCTTTTATCAAGGTGCCCACAAACGAGGCTTTCCTTGACATATTCTGCGGGATGATCTTCGTTTATCAAGGCAACAACACTTGCGCCTCGCGGGTCATAATCCTGTGTGGATATATTTACCAACTTTGCATCGATAATACGCGTTACTTCTTCAATAATCGTCTGCAAACGTTTTGAATCGTATTCTTCATCGATATACTCTAGATAGTCAATTTGTGACTTTTCAGAATGTGCATAGGACACATCATAAATATTAAAACTCAATGATTTAGTAAGATTGTTAAAACCCTCTAATCTAATTTTTTGTCCACGGACTCGCTTGATCAATTCGCATAAGCCTCCATAATTTTGCTAAGATGGTTTGTGCAAAAAATGTGATTTTCTACTTGAACAATATACAGAATTATCAGACTTTTAACAAGACATCTAAACTATTAAACCTTTGGCCGCTAAAGTTTTGTAAAATATAGACTAAAAAATCTTGGGTTTCATAAAAAAATGCTTCTTCAAGGACAATAGCCCGGCTAACTCGAGGAGCTTCCGTTGTAATAATACGTAAATAATCGACAACTTCCTTGTGTAAAAAAAATCCCTTGGATTCTGAGCCTAGAGAAGAACATTGAGCACAGTAAAACGAAGATTCTGCTAAGCTAAAAAAGACTTTTTGTGTATTGTAAATCGAACATACCGAGGTGCCGCAAGATGCACATTCGCAAGGGTCGGGTTGCATACCCATGGTGTTCAAAAAGCGCCAGATAAAACGCAAGAGGGCATGGCGAGCAGCTTCTTCGTTTACGAGGCAAAGCCCATCTAAAAAAGAATTCACATAGAGCCATAGTTGCTCTATCTCTCCCCCGCCATGGGTTTTTATCACAAGTTCTGAGCAGAGATTTGCCGCACAGGTTTTAAAAAGATTTTCACGTATCTCTGGGCGATATGAGTGAATTGCAAAATCGGATATTTTCGTCGCTTGCTTTACTTCATCGGTATATAGATATATTTGCCCACAATGAAAGGGCGAAACAAGTGCACGCATCTTGCTTTTTGGACCGCCATACAAGGTAGCCCAGATAAGCCCCTTGCTGCGAGTTAAAAGCGCAACACTTCGATTATCTTCCCCCATGGATTTTACTTGTAAAACAAGAGCCTCCGTTTGCCAATGCCTACTCATCGTTTAATTATCGATCCTAAAGCGCGCACCACAGTGCATATTAAAAGAAGGTATGTTTTGTATTTTCTCGCTCAAGCGGAAAAGGTTACTTTCATAGGTGAAAAAATAATCACCCCATTTTTTAAAATTAAATGCAATTTTTCCACCGAGGCGAAATGCAAGATCGAGTTCCAAAAGCATATCTGTGTTTATAAAAAGTTCAGACGAAAAAAGTAAACCAAGCGCAATAAAGCTCTTTTCATCAAAACCCATTATTTCAGTCTTTGATGTCAAAACGAGGTTGTGTTTTACTTCTTGTATTTGTATATATGTTATGTCAGCAAAGGCTTCGAGTGAGGCATTTGTATTTTTGCTGGAGAGGTAGATTTTTCCATTTTGACTAATATTTTGCGCGAGATTTTCTGGTGAAAAACTTGCATAGTATGAAAAACCCAGAACGCTTTCTTTTTTGAACTTCGCTCGTGCATCCACGATAAATCCTGGTGAAATGAGCGCATCGCGAATATCGTACATGATGCCACCGCCGAGGTGGAAAAATGAAAATGCAAAATCTGCTGTGGAAAAAGCGGTGTAGTTATGCTTATTAGATTGCAAGATTTTTGCGCCAATCTCTATGCCTGAAGCGATTTCTTCCGTGATGTCAAATGATAGAGCAAAAGAGGGCTCGTATTGTGCAGAGGAAAAATCGAGAAAATAACTTGTAAAACTAAAATCTAAAGAAAATACCTGTGAAAAGCTAATAAAAGAGAAGATTATACAAATGAAAATCTTTTTTTTTATCATAATTGCGCTTTATATCCTATTGAAAGACTTGTGCTTTCGATAGCTGCATCGAGGCTTGTAAAGTCGAGAACCTTGCATTTAATAGCAGCACTGAGAGAGCCACCTCCGATATCAGCTTTTATATACGGAGCAATTTGTATAACGAGGTCATCCGCTGTAACTGCAAATGTTGACTCTGGAACAGAAAAGGTGGTATGTACACCGATTTCGCCTTGAAAACCAAGGTTTGCAAAGGTATTGTAAAAAAGTGAAACATTTACACCGAGTGGATTTTCTATATAAAAGAGCTTTTGTGCAACCTGTGGCGGAATATTGAACAAGCTAAAAGCAATTCCTAGATTTTTTGTTTTAAAACGAGGTTCAACGAGAAGGGTGATATCTTTAAGCGTAATAATTTCTTCATTAAGATTTGGGTTTGGCGAAAAAACAAGTTTAATAAGACCTGCTTGTAGTAAAAATGAAGAGGTGTATGAGCTTCCAACAAAGAGACTTAAGCCTGCGTGGAAATCTGCCTTTCGTATAAGCAATATAACCTCTTCATCATCGGCATCGTATTTTTCAAAGGGAAGGGTAAGTCCCGCACTTAGATCGAAAATAAGCCAGGGCCAAGCACCTGCAAATCGAGCATCTATATTTAAACTTGTATTATCATCATCCCCGGGAATACTTGATGCAATATTGAGTTTATTATAGTAAAAATACAGGGCAGTTGCAAAATTGTCTGTCGCTTTGAGCGTGTATGATGCACCTAAGCCAGACATGGGATAGAGTTGAGCGCTAGAAAGGCTTTGGCTTGTTTCAAGAATGCGTGATGTAAAACTGGGAAGCCCAAAAAGACGTCGTAAAAATAAATCCGAGCCAATAGGGTCTGTTTCTCCTATAAAAACGCTTGCGAGTTGACTTATTGTACCGAGATTCCCGACATATGTGAGAGAAAGTTCATTTAAGCTAAAATATGCAGGGATATCCTTGAGAAAGTTATCACCAATTATGGAATCGGTAAAAACTGAAAATTCAGTGCGTATAAGCAGGCTTTGGGAAAGGTCTATTTGGCTTGCGAAAAAAGCTTCTGCAAATAG
>JAAZLA010000072.1 GCA_012799545.1 Treponema sp. | reverse complement strand
GCTTTTATTTTCCTGGACTCCTTTCCCTTCTTTTTGAAGTTCAGCCTTAGTAAAAGTATCACCGTCCTGTTGATCTGTTTTTACTCGTGAAGCGGTTTCTACCGAAGGCGCCGATTGCATTTGTTTAGCATTAACAAAAAAATGTGGCGCATTATCTCCCTCTTCTAAAGAATCATCCCCCAAGCTTATGTTTACATAATTTCCAAGCACTTCTTTTTGTGCCTCATCATCTTGTTGCTCTTCAAGCCCATCTACATTTTCAAACACTTTTAAAAGCAAAATGCTAATGCCCCAAGTCAAAAGCCCAGAAAAGACAGCAGACATAAAAGCTCGCAAAAACAGTTGACTGGCTTTTACGCCTGAAAACAAACCTATCAACAAGGACAATACAAAACCAATGCCTGCAAAGATGCCGATAATTTTAGGGTTCTGCATGTATTCCTCCAAAAAAAGTGCTCACCATAAATAGATTAAGGCAAAATGTGCATTAGGTCAAGTTAAAAATGCTACTTGCCTTTTTTTCTAAACTTTCGCAAAAAGCGTCCTAAGCCTTCTTCTTCTATAAAATCTGTTTTTTCTATCCTCCCAACGATATGTTTTATGCAAAGACTTGGCTTTGCAGACGGACTTGCCACAAGCCAGGGTTTTTGCCGAATCACCGAAGCGGTTACTGCCGGATCGTCATAAATAAATCCCAGATAATCTACCTTATGGTTTAAAAACTGTGCGGCAATATTGATAATGCGATCGGATATTTTACGACCCTCATCTGCAGATTGCACCCGGTTTACTAACAATTTCATGGAAATGTTTGTATTCTGCAGTTCCGTTGCAATAATTTTTATAATACCATAGGCATCGGTGATAGCTGTTGGCTCTGGGGTGGTTATAACAAAAACCTCATCGGCAGCAGCGACGAAGCTCAAAACATTATTTGAAATACCTGCTGCAGTATCAATAATAATTATATCTGCATTTGAAAGCGTTAAGAATTCTTCTACAAAATACTGGAGCTCTTTTTCATTTAGATTTGCTATGCGTGAAAAGCCATTTGCACCTGCAATAAATTTTATACCGTAGTCAGTCTCCAAAACTATTTCACTCATTTTTCTTTGCTGGTTTATAACATGCAGTAGATTTGCATTCGGAACAATGTTTAAAAGCACGTTTACATTTGCCATACCCAAGTCCGCATCTATGAGGATAACTTTTTTTCCCAGTTGTGCGTAAGCGATCGCCATATTTACTGCAATATTTGTTTTACCAACACCGCCCTTACCACTTGTTACAGCAATAATGCGCGTTTTATGTCCTGCAGGCCGTGCTGTGTTCTGTGCACCATTTCCTCTTTGTTTCATTATTTCTTTTAATTCCGTAGCCTGATCTTCCATTATCTATTCTCCTCTTTCTTGCATCTTGTTCATTAAAACTTTTTCCTTACATTGTCACTTGTTTTTCGTCTTCTAAAAGCGACACAAGTTTTGCGACACTCGCTATTTCTATATTTCGAGGAACTGATTGCCCCGTCGTAATATAGCTGAGTGTTTTTTGAGTATCTGATAAAACTGAAATAATATTTCCAACCGATTTTGTTTCATCCAGTTTTGTGATAATTAAAGAATCATAGTCAAATAAGGCATAGGACTTCATAATATCTTTCATATCCCTATTTTTTGTTGAAGCAGAAAGCGTCAAATAGGTAATAAAATTATTATTTTCTCGTAAATACACAATATCTTTCATATTGAGCAATAATTTAGTGTCGCTTGGACTTGCTCCGACAGTATCTATAAAAATATAATCCACGCTTGAAGCGTATTTGTCGATTTGGTTTCGTAAGTCATTGTTTGAAGTTGCAACAGTTACCGCAATATCCATGTATTTGCCGTAGGCTTCAATCTGTTCGATAGCAGCGATACGCACCTTATCGATAGTAATAATATGAGCACGTTTTCTTTGCGAGGTGTCCAAAACTGTCAAGTGAGCTGCGATTTTCGCTATTGTTGTAGTTTTCCCTACTCCAGTTGGGCCTACGAGCATAATAATTTGTGGTTTTGTATTATAAGAAGGTTTTTTGATTAAGATAGAATCAGCAATCCAGCTGAGGACTCGTTCGTAGACCTTTGTGTAATTATCCAAGTCATCGAGCGAAAATTCAGAGCGAATTTTATGTGTAATTGCACTGCTATACGAAGGAGAAAATTCGTTTTTTTCCAAAAAATCTTGTATTTTTTTAATCGAAGGATGTATATCGAATGAAGAAGGATTTGTTTGCTTTGCTGATGCTTCTAAAAAACTCACCTTTTCCAACAAACTATCAAGTTGCGGTTGTATATTTTCAGATCCTATGCTTAGACTTTGTTCTTGCTTTGGACTTTGTGGTATCACCGGACTTTGCATTCGCTGTTGATATTCATTTTGCCTGTTCAAGGCTTCAAGGAAATCAAAGCGAGGTTTTTCTTTTTCAATATAGCGTAATTCTACACCTGAGGTTTTTATGAGGCCTAAAAAAGATGAAAGCGTTACCGCTTTACGAGACATTATTTCATAATTTTTATCATACTTTTTGTTCAGTTTTTTTATGCAGTCTTCTTCTGTTTTGCCTCGAAGAGAAAGCACAATGTCATTTTTAAGATCCAACTTTAATTTCTCCTAAGGATTCAATACGAATTTCTTTATCTATTTCTGGTACAGAAAGCACAACAAGGTTGGGCATTTCACGTTCAGTACTCGACTTTATTAAAACACGAACAGCTTCAGGAGCAAGGATAATAGGTAAATAGCCTTTTTCTTGCACAGCCACAATTGAAGCGCTTAAAGCCGATATCCAGTTTCTTTGGTCGCTCGGTTCTAAGGCAGCAATAGGTCCGTTTATTGTTTCTACACGGCTAGCATCAAGTTTTTCTACAAAATAAGGTTCGATGGTTAGAACGTGTATTGTTTTCTTTTCATCAGCATATTGTAGACAAATTTGTCTGCCGAGTCTTTGTCGCACTTTTTCAACAAGCACATCTGTTTTTTTGGTAATAGCTGCGTAATCGCACATTGTTTCCAAGATAGAAACAGTATTTCGAATAGAAACTTGCTCGCGTAAAAGCCCCTGCATAACTTTTTGAATTTCACCAACGGTAAAGTGTTTGTTCGCTTCTTCAACAACGGCTGAAAAGTCTTTTTTGAGTGTGTCCAAAATTGACTGTACTTCTTGGCGACCGAGAATTTCTTGTGCGCGTGATTTTATCATCTCGGTAAGGTGAGTTACTAAAATTGTGGGAGAGTCGACAACGGCATAGCCTGCGCGCTGTGCCCTATCTCTTTGGTCCTCAGTAAGCCAAATAGCAGGAAGCCCAAAGGCTGGGTCGGTGGTTTTTTCACCTTCGATTTCTTCTGTAACAGATCCAGTGTTCATGCACATATACCAGTTCATACGAACAGTTGCCCGTCCAACCTCCACACCACGAATTTTAAAACAGTACTCATTTGGCTCAAGAATACTATTGTCTATCATTTTTATTGGTGGTAAAACGAGTCCAAGATCGAGGCCGAGTTCACGACGAATGCGCCCAACACGCTCTCGCAAGTCTCCGCCTTTTTCTTCGTCAACCAGAGGGATGAGGGCATAGCCAAGTTCAAGAGAAAGCGCGTCAAGAGGAACAACGGGACTTATGCCTGAAGGACCTGCGGGGGCTTTTTTCTTTTCGGTTTCTTCTTCGGCGGTTTTTTCTTTTTTCTTCTCTATCTGTAACAATCGGAAACCGAGATAAAAAATAAGAGCGCCCATGGGAATAAGAACATACCAAGGAAACCCAGGTATAATGCCGAGTGCGGCAAGGGCACCGCCTGCTATAATATATATCCATGCACTCTGTGTAAATTCTTTTTTTACATTTGAGCCGATGGTTGTTCGCCCATCGGATGCAGAGCGCGTAACAATTAAACCTGTTGCAAAGGAAACAAGCAAGGATGGGAGTTGGGATAAAAGCCCGTCACCAATCGTCAAAGAAGTATAGGTAGCAAGTGCAACATCGAAGGACTCTTTGTGTAAAACCATGCCAAAAATCATACCGACGATGAGGTTTATAACAGTGATAAAAATGCCCACCTTTACGTTTCCAGAGACAAACTTTGTCGATCCATCCATGGAGCCATAAAAGTCAGATTCTTGTTGCAGTTCAAGTTTCTTTTTTCGTTGCTCTTCTTCTGTTATAAGCCCAGAATTGTATTCTTGTTCTATACTTGCTTGTTTAATGGGCATACCATCGAGGGTAAAACGTGCAGCCACTTCAGCAACTCGCGTTGCACCCTTGGTTATAACAAAGGTTTGCACCGCAATCAGTATGATAAAAATAACAAAGCCAATAGCGACACCCTCAGTTCCTCCTGCTCCTGTAACAAAGGTCGCAAAGGCACGAACCATTTTTCCGTCAAAATTAGCACCTTTTGCAAGAATAAGACGAGTAGAAGAAACATTTATGCCAAGACCAAAAATAGTAGATATAAGCAAAACAGAAGGAAAACTTGAAAAATCTATTGCACGTGGGGTATAAATAACGATGAGCACAATGAGAAGTGAAAGCGTTAGGTTCGCCGCCATAAGCACGTCTAGTAAGACGGTTGGCAATGGTATAATGAGCATCAAAACGACAATGATAACCGCAATGGCTATAACAAAGTCAGCATTATTTTTAAAATCTAAATTTTTTAACACGAGTCCCCACCCATAAAATACACTACACTTTTTCAGCCCTCATCCTATAGACTTGTCCAAGAATGATAGCCAATACTTGATAATACGCTTCAGGTATTATATCACCAATTTGCACTTCCGCATAGAGCGCACGTGCTAAAGGTTTGTTTTCTATAATCTCCACATCATGTTCTTTTGCAATTTCTTTTATGCGATGCGCTACCGAGTCGACACCCTTAGCGGTGAGCATAGGTCCCTGCATGATTTCTCTATCATATTTTATAGCAATTGCATAATGCGTCGGGTTTGTAATAATTACATCCGCTTCTGCAACATGTTGGCTCATATTTTGACTCATAAGGTCTCGAATATATTGCTTAATACGGCTTTTTACAAAGGGGTCCCCTTCCAAGTTTTTATATTCTTCCTTAACTTCTTGCTTAGACATCTTCATCGATTCCATAAACTGATGCCTTTGCACAAGATAATCCGGAATAGCAATGACGAGGAAAAAAAGAGCCGCTATTATCAAGAGTTTTGCAACCATCCCAGCAACATGACTTATTCCCTGCCACATATTTACATTTGAAAGCGTTAAAAGTTTTGGCAAATCATTTTTTATTAAAATAAATGCCATGGTAAATAAAAAAGCAACCTTTACAATAGATTTTAAGACATTAAAAGCCCCTTGTCCAGAAAAAAGTGTTTTTTTAAAGTATTCCCCAAACTTGGGTAAAATCTTTGAAAACTTTGGACTAATAGGTTTTGTTGAAAAAATAAAGCCACGGTTTTGCACGATATTTGCCAAAACGCCAGAAATCATCGCAATTATCCCAAGGGGTAAAATCATCGTAATCATCGATCGAAAAAACATATAGGCAAAGCTGCCGAGGTCTACTTCAGGACTTGTGCAGCGATCGAAGAAAAAACGGAGGATTTCAATAAATTTTTTCAAATACCAGGGTGCTAAAATCACAAGCGCTATAACCGGAAAAAGCATCACGAGGGCGGCGCTTATCTCTTGGCTTTTTGCAACACGCCCTTCTTCACGTGCTTTGCGTAGTTTATGTTCCGAGGCTTTTTCTGTTCGCCCCTCTTCTTCTGCTGAGGCAAACCACTGCAAGTCGAAATAGTCTAGGTCAATGCCCTGTAAATCTTGCCTTGCAAATGCCTCTCTAGCAAAAACACGCCTTGTTTTTTTCCCAGTCAAGAAAAAATCCATACAGAGTTTTTGAACACTTGTCATAATTGCACCCCTCCCACAACAATCAAAAGCTGTTCAAGTTTATAAAAAGCGCGCTCAAAAGCTTGTATAAAAAAATCTATCATAGAGGGAAGTAAAATAGTCAATAAAAAAAATGCTGTCAAAATCGTAATGGGAAGCCCTTCGGATAAAAGGTTCATCTGTGGTGCAGCCTTTGAAAGAATCCCCATGGTAACGGTAATTAAAAAAAGCGTGCCTACAATGGGAAGTGCTATTAAAAAAGCATCGAAAAAAAGCTGAGACAATGTCGAAAGTAAAAACTGCACAAAATGCTCTTGTTTTGCGACAAGGCTAAAGGCGTTTATAGTACCGAAGCTACGAAAAATACCTCCGAGAAAAAGCCTTTGAAAGCCCTTTATTTGCAAAAAAACAATCATAGCGATGAGGTTTAAGTATTGACCCATGAGGGGGTTTTCTATTTGTGAAAGCGCATCATAGACTTCTGAGGCTCCAAAGCCCATTTGAAAGGTAAAAAATTGTCCTGCAGAGCTAAAGGCGGCAAAAATTGCCGTAATATAAAGCCCAACGATAATACCTATAAGTACTTCACCGATGAGTAAAAGAAGATACTCGAGAGAAAAGGCACCGTTAAATAAACCCATAGCAAGCTGGTATTGTTCAGTTTGCCATATTTCAGCATATGCGAGTGGGTAGGCAATGTAGGCTATGTAGCCAGCAAGGGCCACTTTTGCGACGCGGGAGACAGCTCGGGTAGAAAGCAGGGGAATCGTCATAATGAGCGCAAAGCATCGTGCTGCAACGAGGAGATATGAAGGAGCGTTTGCAACAAGATCTTCTATCATTAGCGAGCGACCTGCGGTATCATTTCAAATATTTTAAATGTATAACCTCGCAAGGAGGCAAGCATCCAAGCTCCAAGGAGAGCTAAAACGCCTAGAATAGAAAAAAACTTGGGAACAAAGGTAAGCGTTTGTTCTTGTATGGAGGTTGTTGCTTGAAAAATTGCAACCAAAAGCCCAACAACCAAGGCTGTTCCCAAAATCGGCGAAACAAGCATAAGAATTTGAAAAATTCCATCGCGCAATAAAAAAATGACATCTCCTAAATCCATTTATTCTCCTATCGTATAATTGAATTAAACAATTGTTGCGTCAACAAGCCCCAGCCGTCAACAAGGACAAAAAGCATGAGTTTAAAGGGCATCGAGATTTGCGAAGGCGGCAGCATTATCATACCCATCGACATAAGAATGGATGCAACAACCATATCTATAATAATAAAGGGAATATACAGCAAAATACCTATTTTAAAAGCGATTGTCAGCTCACTTAAAATATACGAGGGAATCAACACATAGGTTGGCACGTCTGCAAGAGTTTGTGGTTTTTCGAGATTTCCCATGGACATAAACATAGAAATGTAACTTGTATTTGAAGCCATTTGACTGTACATAAAAAGACGTAAGGGTGCCTCCGCTTCTGTATAGGCTTGTTCTATAGCGATTTCTCCATCAGAAAGTGGCTTAAAAGAATTGTTATAAATAGCGGTAAATGTAGGCCACATAATAAATAAGGTTAAGAAAAAAGCTATTCCATTTAAAACCGTTGTGGGAGGAACTTGCTGTAAAGAAAGCGCACGCTTGATAAAATCAAATACAATAGAAAGTCGCAAAAAACAGGTTAGTAGGATGAGAATACTTGGTGCAAGAGATAAAACCGTTAAAAGAAGCAGTACTTGCACAGAAAAAGCAACTTCTTGGTTTGTCGTGGGATTTCGCAGTTGTAAATCTATGAAGGGAAAGCTCAAAGGCTCTACTTCTGGATTCATCTGCATTGTACCCTGCGTTGCACCATCGGGAAAGGCTTGTGCAAAGAGATGCGGCACCTGCATTGTAGCGGGTAAAACAAACACGAGAAAAAGAAAAAGAGCTGCTTTTTTATAGCCTTTGAGCCATGTCATGTATTTTCTCCTTCGTCAAACAATTTTTTTCCTAAGCGACCTTTATGTCCCTTAAGGGTATTCAAAGCATCGTTTGAAAAGAAGGTTTGCGAGTCAGCGTTTTCTGTCTTTCTTTGCTTTGGAGTAAAAAGCGAAAGCAAGCTTGCAAAATCTGGTGCCTGATGTTCCGCTTCTTGCTCTGCATTGAGATTTAATGTATCGACAAGCTCTTTGTCTTGGATTTCACCGAGAAGATTTATTGCGTTTTCAGCAGCCCCTATTAAATAAGCCCTATCTAAAAGCGTTATAATATGTATCGATTTCCCTGGAGAAAGCACAAGACTCGCTGCTTTTTTCAAAAAGGCATCATTGACAGCGGTATTTTTTCTTCCCCTTCTTATAAAAAAGAAAACGAGATAGATACAGACAATAATAACTAAAAGCGCCACAACCATGCGAACAAAAGAACCTATTCCAGATTTTGTATTCTTTTCTGGAAATAAAACCTGCTCTTCAGGATTGTCAAAAACAATGCGAGTTTCATCTTGATATGACGAAAGCGCATTTTCTGTTATTTGCGTATCAATTTCTTGCCCTGTTTGATTTTCCACTGTTTGAGCAAACAAGAAGGAAAAGGCAAAGAAAAAAAGCAGCACACAAAGACTTTTTTGAGTATATTTTAAGTATTTCGTAATAGTTCCCCCACCCATGAGATCACTCCATCACTATTTTTTTAGTGCAAATCGCTCATCCTTTCTATTGGAGAGAGGATTTCGGTTACACGCACTCCAAAGTTTTCATCTATAACAACAACCTCACCCTTGGCTATTGGTTTATGATTCACAAGAATGTCAACAGGCTCACCAGCGAGCTTATCGAGCTCAATGATGGTACCTTCACCCATTCCAAGAATTTCTTTAATTTGTTTTTTTGTTCGCCCGAGCTCAACGGTCATCTCCATGTATACATCCATGATAAGACCGATATTTCCTTGTTCCATGCTCGAAACACCCGTTTGTAATTGGGGATATTGTAAGGATTGCACGTTTGGTGCATTAAAGTTTGCGCCGCCGCCCATTTGAGGCATAGCCATTTGTCCCATACCCATCTGAGGCATCGCTTGCATTTGGTCCATACCAGGCATTCCCTGCCCCATTGCAGCCATATTTGAAGCATTTTGCGCAGGAGCTGCTTGAATGGGATTTCCACCAAGCGCGGTGATAATTTGAGAAGATGCATCCTTTGCTATCAATTCCCAAAGTGTAAACACTGAGCCTTCACCGGAAACAGGATGCGATACGAGAATAAATTCACCCGAAGGATAACGCAACATTGCCTTGGGGACATGAACTGCTTCTGGAGGGCTATTTGCAAGACCGGGGAAAAAACCAGTTTGACTTAATTTCGTTATTTGTGAACCCACATACTGCGAAATAATCTCCGATACAACAGAGAGAGACATTTCACTGAGCTCTGGATCTTCTTCTTTATTGACTAATCCTGCAATTTTTTGTGCAAACTCCGGTGCTAACACAAAAACGTGATCCCCTGACAAACCCTCTGAGAAATCAGCGGTAACTCCAACCGCCATTTCGGGAATCTTTCGCAAAACCTGTTCTTTAGTCACCTGCTCTACAGTTGGCGCACCGACACTAAAACTAGCCCCAGTCATCGCATCTAAGGTCGCTTTAAGCGCCTCAGCCTCTTCTGTCATAAATTCGAGAAGTGTTTCGGTATTTAATTTTTGACTACTTTGCTTAGAAGATGAAAGACCAGCGGAGCTCAGTCCTCCCATATCTACACCAGATAATAAAGCATCTATTTCGTCTTGAGAAATGGCACCATCACTCATATGATTCATCTCCTTCTACTGATAATTCTTCAAATTCTTCTGATTCAGCTTGTTTGATTTTTCCAATGACTTGTACCGCCATTTTTTTACCAATTACACCAGGCTGACATAAGAATTTCTGTCTATTTCCGACACTGAGCGTTAATGGATCACCAACCCTCGTATTAGATAATCGGATAATATCGCCAGTTCTTAAACTTAAAACGTCTCGAATAGGCAAATTTATTGAACCAATTTCGGCAACAACGTCCATATCTACCGTGGAGAGCTTTTCTTTTAGAACGCCGAGGTACTGTGTCGTGGAACTTCTTCGCACGGAAGAAAACCAAAACTGTGATGAAAGCTTGGAAATAATAGGCTCGATCGTAATATAGGGGATACAAAAGTTCATCATACCCTCTTCATCGCCAACCTTTGTTTCCAAGGTAACTAAAACCACCATTTCTGAAGGTGGAACAATTTGTGCAAACTGTGGGTTTGTTTCTATTTGCCCGAGACGAGGACGTAGGTCGATAACCTGTGTCCAAGCTTCGCGCATATTTGCCAAAATTCGCACTATAATACCGTCCATAACGGACTGTTCGATGTCGGTAAGGTCACGTTGCACCTTTGTTCCCTGTCCTGTTCCACCAAAAAGGCGGTCGATCATGGAAAAGGTAATAGAAGGGTCTATTTCCAAAACAGCATTTCCCTTAAGTGGGTCCATGTTGATAACAGCAAGCGTTGTTGGTGTTGGAATAGAGCGAATAAATTCCTCATAGGTAAGCTGGTCAACGGAAGCGACATGCACATGCACTAAACTTCGAAGCTGGGCAGAAAGGCTTGTCGTAGTAAGACGAGCAAAGGTTTCGTGCATAATAGAAACGGTTCGAATCTGCTCTTTAGAGAATTTATCTGGTCTTTTAAAGTCGTAGATTTTAATCTTTCGAGTATCACTAATCGGCTTATAATCGTCTGTTTCTGTTTCACCAGAACTTATAGCCATGAGCAGTTGATCAATCTCTTCTTGTGACAGAACTTCGTTCATGCACTTCCCCTCTATTTATATTTTTTTTATTGCTCTATAACTTCGAGCGATAAAAACCGAACATCTCGTATCTTTGTTGT
>JAAZLA010000071.1 GCA_012799545.1 Treponema sp. | reverse complement strand
TCATAGGGATGTCCGAGCTCACATTCATCCGCATAGGCTTTTTCGCTCTTGCATCCAGGTATGGGACAACGCCCGATAACCTGACGCCCGTTGAGAAAGGCCTTTAGTTTTGCATCGTAAAATTGTGGTCGCACATGTTTTTCCAAGTGCCCGTTTTTATGCAAGGTTTTCAAAACTTCAGCGCTCAGCTCCCGATGAATTTCACCCGATCTACCGAGGGCGGAAGTTGCAAAAAGATTATTGCTAATGGAGTACATATCAAGCTCGTTTTTTTGCGCCTTGTGGTTTGATAAAACAAAGTCTTCGAGGCTGCCAGAAAAACTGCCATCGGCAACAGCTTTTTTATAATACTCTACAATGGGCGATCCATAGCAATCAGTGCCAGAAACAAAGACAACATTTTCTTTTCCTATTCTATCGCGTAAAAATCGGCTGTAAATATCGGCAGGAATAAAAACCGCTCCGATGTGTCCAAGATGCAGGCGCTTATTGCCATAGGGCATTCCACCTGTAACTACAGCTTTTTTGGGAAATATAGGGCGTTTTGTATCTATCATGTATCCTGTCCTTTTGTATTATATATAGAAGATATTTTACAAAAAAAAAGCTTCTATAGCAAGGGGAGAGAAAAATGAGAAAAGCGAAAGTACAATTTGTTTCAAGATTTAAAATAAACAGTTTTGTGTATCTTCAAGCTTGAGTAAAAAATCTTTAATTGACAAGCCACCAGCAAAACCGACAAGACTACCATTTGCTCCGACAACACGATGACAGGGGATAAAAATAGCAATGGGATTTTTGTTGCAAGCACCTCCTACCGCACGAAAGGCCTTGGGACTTTCGACACGTTCTGCTATTGCCTTGTAGGTTTTTGTCTTGCCATAATCTATCGCGATAAGAGCCTCCCAAACTTTTTTTTGAAAATCAGTTCCCATTGGCTTTAAGGGAAGCTCAAAAACCCTTCTTTCCCCCTGGAAATATTCGGTCAATTGCTCGTATGCTTTTTTTATAAGAGGCGTTTCAGCTATTGTTTTTTGTGCGGGACCTTCGTTTTTATCTTTCAAAAAATCCAGCCGGGTAATAAAACCCTCGTGTTCCTCTATGCCCAAGATACCAATGGGCGTTTCATAGCTATAATAAAACATAGCCCTATTATAGAAGAGAAAAGCGCTTTCGTAAAGAAAAATCGAATCTAGTTTCAAAAAGCTTTGTTTTTATAAAAAAGAGTGTAAAAAATTGACTCATTCGATAGAATTTTTCTATAAAAAATATTTTGCTGTTGTGTTGTGAAATTTTTCACAGAAAAGTGCAGTTTTTGCCTCTATTTTGTAAAAATCCCTTGACATAAAGAAATTGATTTGCTATTCTATCTTTAGGTTGTGAAATAATTCACAGTCTAGGTGAGCAAAGAGATGAAAAAACAGATTTCAAAACCAGCGCGCGAGCGATTGATACAGTTATTGCGGCTTCTCGATCAATTAGAGGGAAGCGGTGAAAAAGCTCTTATCACATCGGGCGAAATTGAAATGCTGACCGGCTGGACAGATGCAACTGTTCGTCGGGATATTTCTTTGCTTTCGGCAAATTCTGCAACGAGCAGTGGCTATAGCATAGCAACGCTGCGAACAGCAATTGAAGATGCCTTGAGCATCAATCGAGGGGAAAGAGCCTGTTGTATTGTCGGACTTGGGCGACTTGGTTCTGCCTTGCTCGAATACGAAGGTTTAAGCTCTTCTTCATTTGTTCTCAAGGCGGGCTTTGATATAAGCAAAAATCGCTGCGAAACCTTGCGCTCATCTATTCCATTGTATTCAACCTTGAGAATGGAGCGCGTTATACGGGATGAGAGAATCGAATTTGCTATTCTTGCGGTACCAGAAGCTGTTGCCCAAGAAGTTGTTGACAAACTTTGTGAGTATGGCATAAAAGGCATTGTGAATTTTACATCGCGTGTTTTGCAAGTGCAAGAGGATGTATCGGTACAAAGCCTTTCGGTGCTCGATGCCTTACAAAATTTAAGTTCAATCGTATAGGAGACTAACAAAAATGATGAACAGAGTATGGAATTTTTCTGCAGGACCTTCCGTTCTGCCAGTAGAGGCCCTTAGAGAAGCTGGGGATGAAATTTTAAATTACAATGAAACGGGACAATCTGTAATGGAAATGAGCCATCGCTCAAAGGCTTTTGAGCCAATTATTGCCGAAACAGAGGCCCTCGTTCGCGAACTTATGCAAATCCCTGAAAATTATAAGGTGCTTTTTTTACAAGGTGGGGCAAGCCAGCAATTTGCTATGGTTCCTATGAACCTAAAAAACAAGGGTAAGGCTGCTTTTATCGACACAGGTGTTTGGTCTAAAAAAGCTATTTCTGAGGCAAAAAAATACCTCGACGTTGAAGTCCTTGCCTCCTCTAAAGACAAAAATTATAGCTATATTCCACAGCTTGAAAAAATTGAAGGCGACTATGACTATGTGCATATTACCTTAAACAATACGATTATGGGAACAAAGTGGGACTATCTTCCAGACACGGGAGCTATTCCGCTTGTTGCAGACGTATCGAGCAATATTTTATCTGAACCGCTTGATATAACAAAATTTGGTCTCATTTATGCGGGAGCCC
>JAAZLA010000070.1 GCA_012799545.1 Treponema sp. | reverse complement strand
TCCCCGTCTGTTGAATCAATTAAAACGCGCACCTTTGCAGCAGTTGCCGATTGGGAATCCAAAACACGCACCTTAAAATCGGTGAGTCGAATATCTTTTACCGAAGGGTAGAATTTTTCTAAGCCCTCACGTAAGGCAGAGTCGAGCGCATGCACTGGACCAAGCCCTTCACCAGCAGTAATCGATTTTAAATCTTCTACACCGATCTTCACTTGTGCAAAGGCATTTGAAGGAAAACCTTCGACCGCTTCTTCCACAATAACCTTATAATAATCTAAGTCAAAAAAAGGTTTGTACTTACCCATGTTTTTTCTCATAAGCAATTCAAAGCTTCCCTCCGCACCTTCAAACTGATAGCCTTCGTGTTCAAGCTCTTTTACCCGCTCAACAATTTTTGCGGTTATAGGACTATCCTTTTGAATTGATGAATCAAACTTTTTCATCTTTTCAATCACGAGGGAGCGCCCCGCAACTTCGCTCATCAAAAAGCGTCTTTCGTTACCAACCATCTCAGGAATTATATGCTCATAAGCAGTCGGATTTTTTGTAACTGCATCGATATGCATTCCTGCCTTATGTGAAAAGGCATTTGAACCAACAAAGGGCATACCATTGTAGAGGGCAATATTTGCTATCTCGCTCACGCGATGACAAATCGATGTAAGATTTTCTATACAGCCTTCAGGGAGACAGGGCTTTTCCATCTTCAATTGCAAGTTTGCAATAATCGTCGAAAGGTTTGCATTGCCTGTTCGCTCCCCAAAGCCTAGCAAGGTTCCCTGCACATGACGAGCACCCGCTTTTACCGCCATGAGAGAACTCGCAACCGCCATGCCCGCATCATTATGCAAATGCACCCCAATTGTACAGCCCGTTTCTTTCACCGCCTCTTCTGTGATCTTTGCCAATTCATCGGGAAGCATTCCCCCATTCGTGTCGCAAAGCACGAGGGTTTTCGCCCCAGCTTTTTTTGCAACTTGCAAAGTCTTAAGCGCATACTCAGGGTTTGCCTTATAGCCATCATAATAATGCTCTGCATCATAAATAACTGTTTTACCTTGCTCGACAAAAAATGCAATCGTATCTTCTATCATATCGAGATTTTCTTGTAAGCTTGCTTTTAAAATTTCTGTAACTTGAAAATCCCAGGTTTTTCCAAAGATACAAATCGTGTCGGTTCCTGCGGTTAATAAACTTTGTACATTGACATCTTCAGCAACAGCTAAACCTTTTCGCCGTGTTGAACCAAAGGCGACAAGCTTTGCATTTTTCAATTTTATTTTTTTTGCCTCAGAGAAAAATTCCAAGTCCTTTGGATTCGAGCCAGGGTTTCCTGCCTCTATAAAAGCCACTCCCAGTTCATCGAGAGCCTTTACAATCGACAGTTTATCTTGTACAGAAAAACTTATACCCTCACCCTGCGCACCATCGCGTAAGGTTGAATCAAATATTTCTACCATTGTATTAGTCTCCATTTTTCCTTGCCTTTTCTTGCTCGAGTTCAAAGACCATAGAATTGATTGCAAATAAATAAGCCTTTATGACTGACTCTACTATATCTGTTGAAACACCGCTACCATTCCAACTGCGACCATCTCGGCTAATGCGCACATGGCTTTCACCCTGGGCATCAGTTCCCGTATCAATCGCGTCAACAATTTGCAAGCTAAAGTCTTCGAGTTTAATTTCACTCCCACCAACAATTTTATCTATCGCATTGAGTGAAGCATCGACAGGACCATCTCCAATCGAAACCTTTTCTATAAGTTCTCCGTCCTTGTTAATAAGACGAACAACGCTTGTTGAAGTAATTGAATTTCCAGAGTTAATAACAAATCGGTCGAGTCTAAAGCTTTCTGGAATGCCACTGCCAAAACCACGAACCAAGGCTTCTATATCACGGTCAGAAACTGTTTTCTTTTTATCTGCAAGATTTTTAAAATCAACAAAGATTCTTTCTAAATCTTCTTCGCTTACATTCGTGTAGCCAAGATAACTCAAGCGCTCTTCAAAGGCATGACGGCCAGAATGTTTTCCAAGCACCATCTTGTTATGTGGAAGCCCAATTGACTCAGGCGTCATAATCTCGTAAGTTGCCCTATTTGCCAAAACTCCATGCTGATGAATACCAGACTCATGAGCAAAGGCATTTTCTCCCACAACAGCCTTATTTGGCTGACAACGAACCCCAGTCGCCTTTGAAACCTTTCTCGAGGTAGGATACAAACGAGTCGTATCGATATTTGTCGTCATGTTAAAATAATCTTTTCTCGTGTACAAATTCATGACAACTTCTTCCAGCGCGGCATTCCCTGCCCGTTCGCCCAGACCGTTAATCGTGCATTCTATCTGCCCAGCCCCAGCCATAGCAGCTGCCAAGCTATTTGCCACAGCTAAACCTAAGTCATTATGACAGTGCACCGCCAAAACCGCCTTGTCGATATTTGGCACATTGTTACGAATATTTTTTATCAATTGAGCAAATTCTTCAGGAACCGCATAGCCCACCGTGTCGGGAATATTCACCGTCGATGCCCCAGCGTTGATAACGCCCTCGATCACCTTGTACATAAAATCAGGTTCACTTCGAGAGGCATCCTCTAAAGAAAACTCTACATCACCGCAAAGATTTCGCGCATAGGCAACCATCTTTATCGCTTGCTCATAAACCTGATCGGGTGTTTTTTTAAGCTTATATTCCATATGTAAGGGACTTGTTGCCAAAAAAGTATGAATACGTGGATTTTCTGCATCGCGAACAGCATCCCAGGCAGCATCTATATCTTTTTCCAAAGCACGAGCTAAGGAAGCAACCGCTGAGCCCTTAATGGTACGAGCAATTGCTTGCACGCTTTTAAAATCGCCAGGACTTGCAATAGCAAAACCTGCTTCAATTATATCTACTCCAAGAAGAGACAGACTCTCTGCAACTTCGAGTTTATCTTTTAAGTTCATGCTGCATCCAGGAGCTTGCTCCCCATCTCGTAAAGTAGTGTCGAAAATCTTAATCTGTCTTGACATGTATTCTCCCTATTGTATTTACATACAGTTCTTTTTGATAGTTTACAGTCTAGATAAGATAGAGAATTTATACAATGAAAAATGCAGTTTTTTTTATAAAAAATATCAAATAATGTCTGTTTTATTAGATTTTTACTTGATAAATATAATATTGTCTATTATACTAATCAATATGCAGATAATAAGAGAAAAATACATAAAAAAAGCTTTAGAAAAGGGAAAAACCTCGACAATTGTTCTTTTAGATGGGCTTCGTGGTGCAGGAAAGTCGCAACTTTTGGGGGAAATAGGCAATCGGCTCAAACAACAACGTCCTCCCGTTCGCGTTCTCAGCCTCAACGCCCTCACCGGCATAAAAAACGACCGTCATCTCCTTGAACAAGCACGCGGTTTAGGGGCAGGCATATCCGCCCTCCTCATCGATAATGCAGAATACATTGAAGATTTATATACCGCCTTGCACGCAATACTAAAAACCTACAACACGCGTATTTTTCTCACCGGGCAGAGAACTTCAGGCTTAGAGAAAATGATTCGAAACTCTAGCCTTCCACAAAGCATCATACCGGTCCTTCCCTTTAGCTACAAGGAATTTTTATTGCATCAAGAACTAAGGGAAAATCATGCAGCCTTTTTAAGCTATCTTTCCATAGGCGGACTTCCACAATCCCTCCTCCTCCCCGTCAATACCAAGGAATCCAAGGAGCTACGAAAACTCATAGCCGACTCATTTATCTTAGAAAATATTATAGAACCCTACGCTATTCGGAACCCCATCCTCATTCGACGTATCCTAGAAAAAATTGCAAAAACTTCAGGAGACCAAGTTTCCTTTCGAAGCATAAAAGAATCGCTCGAAACAAGGGAGCAAAGCATATCGAATCAAAGCCTTATCGACTATCTCAACTTTTGTAGCGAAGCAAAACTCTTGTATAAAATTCCCATCGTGGATATTAAAACAAAAAAAATAATAGAGGCTGGCTATGCCTGGTATTTTTCCGACCTCGGCATGAGAAATACCTTTAGCGCAGGAAATTATTATCGGCTTCCCTTTCACTTGCAAAAAACAGAAAACGAAAAAGCCCTTGAAAACGCTGTTTTTTTATCCCTCATCGACAAGGGCTATACGATTTCAAAGGGACGCATAACAAAGGGAAGTTCTTTTATAGAATACATTACCTTTATCGCAGAAAGAGAGGGAAAAAAAATCTATATTCAACTCTCGCCCCTTTCACAAAACCTCCAAAGCCAAATACAAAAAAAAGAAGCCCTCCTCTCCATAAAAGACGCCTGGCCAAAATACCTCGTCGGCAGCGAAGAAGAAGACGGGCTGACAAAAGAAGGCCTACAAGTTATAAGCGAGAGAAGTCTGTTGCTTGACGGCGGAATCTAAGCGACACAAAAATCTGCTATACCTAGATTTCTTTAACACAGCACAAAATACAGGTCTTTCTCTTTTTTCACTGCGTACAATTCCTCTTGCATAATTTTTCTTGTGTTTTCTCCTAAACAGTGCTATTATTTAACACGATGGGTATAATTTATTTCGATATCGCCGCATCGCCGATCGGATTATCGGGAAGCACTGTAACAAAAGAAGCTTTTTTTCCAAAAGTTGACAGCGACACCGCAACGTTTGCCTACCCCCCCCACCGAACGTCGCTTCCAGCAACGGACTTTGAAAAAACCGCTCATGTGCCGGCGATTTCAGACGCAGCATAATTTCACCAAACGTAACAATTTTTTTCATAAAAAGCTCCTTTGGAGGAATGTTTGCAGATAAAATAATAGCACTCGGTTTTAGTTTTTACTAAACCAGATAGTTTTTTATTACAGGAACATAACAGAAAAAAAAGAAACAACAATTTTTTTTTCGTTATGGCATGTGAGATAATGCAGACACAACACTGACATACATACACAGCTTGTTGTCTTCATTCAGACCGATTTGAAACGTAAATGGAACTGTATCAAACAATGAATAGCCAACTCCTATTCCATATTGATATTTTAATCTTACATCATCGGTTTCAAAACACGATCCAATATTCCCAAACGCCGACAGGAAAAAGTTTGAAAATACGTCTATATGTCTAAGAAAATAATAACGAACTTCGGTCTCGACATTCATCATTGTATTATAAAAAATATCGTCCTCTTTCGTCATTCTTTTTGTAAGATACGAATACTTTTTTCCTATTAAATAATCATTCTTCGTTTCATCGGTTTTAAAAGACGTAAAGAAATTTCCTGCAATCGCAATATCAAAATAGCTCAGATACAATGTATTTATTATAGAAAAATCAGCATCGCAAAATGAAAAAACATTTTCATAAATATTATAATAATTTATTTTTGCAATCATTGTATTTTTTATAAAACCATTTTCATACAAGAGTGCATTAATAAGCATTGTCTGTTTAAAAAATTTTTCAATGTTTTTTGTTTTTTCGGAAATATAAAATCCGTCATTTCCAAAAGTGGAAAGAAAAGAAAAAATACCATACGTAAAAGGAATGGAGAAATCATTTTGAAATGAATAAATTTTAGTATTATTAAAAATAATTTTTTCAGAAGAATTAATTACGTCATAATCAAACAACACTCCCCATTTTACATACGGAGTAGAAAGATTCACACCAGCAAGCGACTTTAATCGAGCTCCACCATCATAAGAAAAGCTCAGTCCGATATTTGGAAAAATTGAAAAAGAGTTTTTTTGAAACAAGTAGCCGAACTTGAAATAATACGGCATATTGAAATAATTATATTTCATCTCCATTTTATTTAAAACAAACGTTTCCGAAAAAACAGCAAGAGAACAGAAAAGCATAAAAATTACTATAAGTACTTTTTTATTTAACTTCATACCTCAACCCCAGGGAAAAATAACGATTGTTACTTTCAAAATTTTTTACATCTTCAATTAGATACTTTGCAAATCCTTTAAACTGAAACACATCAACAGCAACTTCACTTTGAAGTTGTAATTGGTATTCTTCCGACAAATTACAATCTATTCCTAAAAGCACAGTCAAAAACTGAAACAATTCAGTATTAATAAAAAACGCGAGATGATTTGTTTTATCAAAATAATAATACTCAAGGATAAAGGAAGGAATTATATCTTTTAATAAAAAATATAATTCAGCTCCACACAACACATTAAAAGAATGGTCAGTACTAAAGAGGTACTCCGGAACAAGATATAAACTCAGGTTATTAAAAACAAACTTCGATTCTAAAGCCGTATGAAACACATTTGCCTCATCAAATCGGTAGTCACATAATAATCCAACAATAAAATCCATGTTTTCATAAAAAAACTGTATATTACAATTATGCCACTTGGGATATTGATATGTTTCAATACGTTCCGTATCTGTTATGTATTCCAATTTAAAACTGATATTATCATATCCATAACTGTAATTTAACTTCCAATATTCACGTTCCGGATTAAAGTTGTTACAATGCGGAACAAAAAAATGGATACTGTTTCCCAAGCCTGTACTTACTTTGTCTTTTTGCACTTTTAAGGCAGATGTTCCAAAATAAACGCCGAATAAAAAATCTTTAAAAAGAAATTTTATATTTTCATCCTGTTCAAGCTTTATGCCCGGCGAAATATCTATCATACAGTTCTTAAAAAATGAATTTATATTTACGGCAAAAGAACCATTTCTATTATTATCTATTTTTAAATATGGGTTTTCATTTCCAAAGAAAATAACATTCTGATCTAAAAAAAAGCGAGGTGTCACAGAAATTGCATACGAAGCACTTATAGTAATAAAAACAAAAAAGAAACATAAAAAAAATATTTTAATATTTTTTTGCATAAACACTCAACTCTTTAAAATTGTTTTGATTAAATAAGGACTGTGGAAAATTTTTAATTTCAACATATTCCTCTGTTATATACACACTTTTTTTCTGGGTTTCAAAGACCAAATCATACACAGAGATCGTGTCAAAACATTTTTTCTTATTTAAAAATCCAACTTCATAGACCATTTTTTTTATGTTTTGCTTATTCCTATCTTGTAAAATTAGCTCAAACGCATCTCCGTTTTTTTGCAACTCTGCATAATAATAGGAAATTCGTTTATTTTTTCTTTCTAATGTAACAATGTTTTCTGTTTGTTCAACAAGTTTAAAATCGTTTTCAAAATCAATTCGCAAAATATCCTGCACATCAATTTCCGAAACTTTATAACTTCCGGAAATTTTCATTGGCATTCGCAATTTATTATTGGCAATCCAATACCCTTTTTTCATGCTTAAAAAAAACAGCTCTTCTTTTTTTTCTTTAATTATTGAAAACTGATTCTCCGTCGACATTATTGAAACAACAGGTATTTCTTCTGTCTTTTTATCACCGTCATATTTCAGCAATTTTTGTCTCGCAAAATAAACAGTTCCGCCTTCAAAAAGCCCATTGTTTATTGACAAGAACTCAGTATAAATTCCTGATGCAAATACACATTGTCCAATACATACAATAACAGCAATTTGTATTATTTTTCTTTTAATCATTTTTCAACAACCTCGTCACATCTTTTTTCATCACAGAAATCATAGGATATATCGTCGCACAAATACATGTAAAAAATATAAAGAGACTATTTTTAACAATATCTTTCACCGTAAGATAAAATATCAATTTGTACCCTTCAGAATATCCGGGAGGAATAATTTCGATATGTGAAGAACGTACAATTAACGCAAACCCATAGCTGCAAACAACGCCAATGACAATCCCAATGAGCGCCAGCCAAAACGCTTCAGATAGCATTAACACAATGACATCCTTTTTTTTGAACCCAATTGCTTCCATTGTTCCAAATTCGCGCAGCCGTTCATTAAACGCAGAAATTAATGCTTGCATCAATGCAATAAAAACTAACACAGACAAAATACCGCTAATTATTAAATATTGAGTCGCATTCATGGTATTTATTTGTGCATAGTTTGGGTTTAGCTCCACCCAATCTCTTAGCACAAACCCTGTTGAATCTTGCAAATCGTTTTTTAGCATATTCATTATAGTGTGTTTTTCAGCATCATCATTTAAAAAGACCTTTATTACAGATGCAGAATTTTCAATGCCTAAAAAATCAATTATTACATCACGAGCTGCAATTAATAGTCCTTTATCATTCTGGGGGATACCTGTTGTGGTAATTCCGGCTAGCTCAAAAGAGGAAAGAGAAATGCCATTTTCCGCTGATGAAGATAATATATTTAAATACTGATCTTCTATCGCATCTATATTCAATTTTTCTGCTAACAAACTTCCAATGACAATTTTATTTTCTCCGCTAAATACAGGAACTCCATCAATTACCTTGGACTTTTTTTCAGGATTATCGACTGCTTCTCCCCAAAATATCTCAGATGTATATTCATTGCCAATAATCCCCGAAAACTCTAAAACACACTCAACTGATTTTACATCATTTACTGAAGATAAAATATTTTTTATCTCTTCTATTTCTTCTTCACTTATCAGCACATCTTCAGGCTCAGCCATTCCTAGAAACTCTTTGGTTATTTGAAAGTTCCCTGAACTTTCAATAAAACCTAACGCCATTCCTTCTTTTGTATATTGGATATAGCCATTATATAAAATCATCGCCATCGTTGTAACGATAATAAGCAAAATTATCAAAAGGGTACGTTTTTTGTTGTACCATAAATTATCCCAACCAATTTTAAAGAGAAACATTTTTTAACACTCCGGATTCCATATAGTAACAATCATCAACATAGTCCTTTATTAAAGGATCATGTGAAACAAAAACCCCGATTCCATTTTTTTCTTTTATGTATTTTTTTAAATATGCATACACAAAATGTGATGTTTTTTCATCAAGACAGGCGGTTATCTCATCTGCGATTATAAAACTTGGATTCGTAACCAATGCCCTCATAATTGCAACACGTTGTTTTTCTCCACCACTAAGAAAGTTTATTTTGTTGTTCATCAACTTAACCATGTCAAAATGTTCAAAAAGCTCAAAGACTTTTTTTTGAATTTCTTCTTTTTTCCTTTTCAATAATTTTAACGGTAAAGCCACATTTTGATACGCTGTCTGAGAATGTAACAGCTCAAAAAATTGAAATATCAATCCACAATTGTTTTTTCTAAAATCCGAATTTTCAGAAGTCGTAGCTTGCGTAACTTCATAGTCGTCCCAGAAAATCCGCCCCTCATCAACTTTATTCAAGCCGACAATCGAATTCAGGAACGAAGACTTTCCCGCACCGGATTTCCCATAAATCCAAATTAACGTACCTTTTTCAACATCTAAAGATATATTATCGTTGGCTTTAACTACAGTGTCATTAATAAAATACTGTTTTGATATACTATCTACCCGTAACATTTTACCAGCCAAACCTTCCCTTTTTGAAATTTTCTTTTAGCATTAACGGTTGCAACGCATCCGGGAAAATATCCTCTGCTTTGTCCAGATAATAAAAACTTTTTTTTACATCTTTAATGTGCATATAAAAAATAGCATATTGCAAACATGCATTAAATTTTGTTTTATTGTCCAGACTGTCGATTAATTCTTCATTTTGGCGGATGTATGAATTCCACAAATATGTGGTCTCACCACACGCCGAACTATACCACATTGCCATTCTGATTTTTGCATCGGGATTGTCACTTTCTTTTTTTAACACAGCTTTACAAATTTTGGGCAAACAACTGACTATAGAAAAACCATCGGGAGACCATGAAAATTGATTCCACAAATAATCAAAATATAAAATTGATAACTCGCTATCTTTCAATATTGCTTTTTCAAGTTTTTTTATGTGTGCATTCATCGTCTGAAACTCTTTTTGAATCTCGTCACTTGCAAGAGCATAAAAGGAACAGACGTATGATAGTTCAAAAAAATCCTTTACGTCATCAATTTCCAGCCCGCCTTTCTGAGTATATGTTTTCCATGCCTGTACCACATCAGCATTCTCTGTCCCTGTAGCATAATACTCATGTAACTGTTCTTCAATATTAATTTCCTTAATATTAATTGCGAACACATTAGTAAGGGAAAAAAGCAGAAAAAAACTAATCAAAAAACGTTTTTCCATTTTTGTTCTTTTCCTCTATTTCAGAAATTATAGCATCATTAGTAACAAGACTTCTCGCTAACTCCAAATCTGCTTTGCAATCTTTCATTCTTTTTAACTTAAAATACACTTGAGATCTGTTTATGTAAAGAAAAAACTTTTCAAAATCTTTATCTGTGTATTTTAATGCTCTGGAATATGTTTTTAGTGCTGCGTCATTTCCACCACCTGCAATTTCCGGTGCAAAGAACAACCATGTGCCATATCCATTTAACGCATATGCAAATTTTTTATCTTGTCGTAAAGCAGCTGTATATAAGTCCTTTGCAACCATTGATTGCTTATACATATCCTTGGTCGATAAGAACTCAAGAATTCTGGACTTTACATCTGCAAGCGAAACTAATAAATATTTATTCACTCGTTTTACATTTTTATCTGCAATATATGCATCGCTTGTTGAATGCAGACTGTCCAATAGTGCAAAATTTTCCTGAGCATTTGCTTCAGGATCAGAAAAATTCAACGCTTCCAAACCAATAATATTTTTCGCAGCTAAATATTCTTCATAATTTTTAAAGTCTTTTTCATCAATCGTTGCAAGAAATTCATGTATCATTTCCAAAGCTTTTTCAGTAGTCTCAGCTTGATACAACTTAAACTTAAGATTAAGCACCTCATCCATTGTCGTTGCAAAACATACTACTGAAACACATAGTACAAAACAGACAACAAGAATTTTTTTGGATATTTTCATTTTATTCACCCTTTTCACATAGTTTTTTTCACGCGATTCATCACATGAACTGCAAGTAAAAATAAAAAACTGACTAAGTATATTTCTCGTGCCTATTAACAGTATAAAACAAAAACAAAAAAAGTAACAGTAAAAAAATCATTTTTGTCTCTACACTTTTCCTATTATAAAAACGATAATATTACACAACACATGAGAAAAAATCGGATAGAAAATATTGTCTGTATAATAATATAGCAAGGCAAACATACAGCCCCAAATCATTTTTGTGAGTACATTTATCTTTGAATACACAAGATGATTCAACCCAAAAGCAACAGAACTCAAGATAATTATAATACTAATATGCACATCTAAACTTTGAAAAAAAGCAAAAAGAAGCCTTATTTGGCAACACAATGCGTGCCATGGGAGATGCGCCAAAGAATATAAAAATCCGACATATTGCGCATTGCTATAAAGCAGATCCAGCCTACGGCGAAGGACTAGCCAAAATCTTAAACATTCCAATGAGTGAAATTCCTCAATAAATTTTTACAGACAAGCACTATTAGGCTACTAAAAGGGTAAGTGAGGATTTCTTACTTGCCCTTTTTTCTCTATCTTGCTATTCTATCCCTAGTATAAAAACACAAAATACTTATAAAATACGATTGAGGAGTACTCACTATGGCAAAAATACAAATGAAAAATGCAATCGCAGAACTTGACGGCGATGAAATGACCCGCGTGCTTTGGGATGTAATAAAAGAAAAATTACTCATCCCCTTTGTCGATCTAAATCTAGAATACTATGACTTAGGCTTAAAAAAACGCGACGATTCAAACGATGCAATAACATACGAAGCAGCAGAGGCTATTAAACGGCTCGGCGTCGGTGTAAAATGTGCAACCATCACCTCAAATCAAGAACGTGTAAAAGAGTATAGCTTAAAACAATTAACCCCAAGCCCAAACGGCATTATTCGCGCTGAGCTCGACGGGACGGTATTTCGTAAACCCATTCTCGTAAAAAATATACAAGCGACTGTTTCATCTTGGAAAAAACCCCTGGTACTCGGTCGCCACGCCTACGGTGATGTGTACAAAAATTGTGAAATGGCTGTTGAAGGACCGGGCAAGGCGGAGCTTGTTTTTACCGATGCAAATGGCAATGAAAAACGACAAACTATTATGGAAATGAAGGGACCTGGAATCCTACAAGGTATCCACAACACAGAGAAATCCATTGAAAGTTTTGCCCGCGCTTGCTTTCTCTATGGCTTGAGCGAAAAAATACATGTATGGTTTGCGACAAAAGATACTATTTCAAAAACCTACGACGGCACTTTTAAAGAAATTTTTCAAAGAATCTATGACGAAGAATTTAAGTCTGACTTTGAAGCCGCCGGCATAGAATATTTTTACACTCTCATAGACGATGCCGTTGCCCGCATAATGAAACACGAAGGCGGCATACTATGGGCATGCAAAAACTACGACGGCGATGTGATGAGCGACATGGTTGCCTCAGCAAACGGAAGCCTCGCAATGATGACGAGCGTACTTGTTTCTCCCGACGGAAAATTTGAATACGAAGCCGCCCATGGCACTGTGCAAAGACACTATTATCGATACCAAAAAGGCGAAAAAACTTCGACCAATCCTGTCGCCCTTATTTTTGCATGGACAGGTGCTTTAGCAAAACGTGGAGAACTCGATGAAACTCCTGAACTCATTCAGTTTGCACAAAAGCTTGAAGAAAAAACACTTGAAGTAATCGAAGACGGCATCATGACAGGAGACCTCGCCCTCATCGCTGAACCAAAGGCAAGTCGCGTTGTAAACTCCTGGGAATTTATAGACGAAATAGCTAAAAGGCTCTAAGTCCTTTTTCTATTTTTTGCTACTTGTTTTTTTAGTTGCAGTTTTTGGCTTTGCTTTGGCTGCAACTTTTGTACTTGCTTCTTTTTTCACAGTTTTTTTTGCAGCACTTGTTTTTTTCTCTGGCGTTTTTTTCACCGTAGACCTATGTATAGCAAGACTTTTAACTTCGCGAATTGAAAGTCGCACTCCCTGAGCTCGTATGCCTTTTTCGTCATAGTCATCGGTAAAAAATGTTTCTTCCAAAATACGTACCCGTGGTTTTTCTACATATTTGAGAGTAAAAGAAAAAGATTCTTTTTTCTCCACAAAGAGAATTTTCATACCATCAGGAACAATGAGATAATCCCTGTTCATTATATACTGCTCTATGCGACATTTTTTTATATAGGCTTGTTTTGTTTTTGGATCCATGTAAACAATCGTAAACAAAACCTGTGCTATTTCGTCCTTATCAGCAAGTCCCGCATGCCACATTCCCTTATCCACAAAAAGTTTTTCAGGCACATCGGTTATGGTATAGACACCACTTTTTCGCAAAATTACAATGCGATCTAAGGGTGAAACTTTTATAAGTTCTTTTCCCGTTGGCACCTGCGTTCCCAAGTAGCCATTTGTTGCATCATAGCGCAAGGCAATATCTCGCTTTACAACTTCGCGGACATCGACAAGCTCAATATTTGTTATTTTTGTACGCCGTTTTGTTTCCTCTGCATCGAGTTTTTCCAAAATTGAATCAAGATAAGAAATAGCATAGGCTTTAAGGTTTTTCAAAAGCTTTGCTATTTCCTTTAATCTCGCTTCTATCTCTTCTACTTCTTTTCGATTTTTATTTATATCGTAGAGCGATATGCGGCGAATAGGAATTCGAAGCAAATGCTCAACATCATCTTTTGTAATTTCACGAAGCACTTCGTCCATAAAGGGTTCAAAGCCAGTGAGAACAGCTTGTATCACCCCGTCAGCGGTTTTTATTGTTTCTATTCTTTTATAAATTCTCTCTTCAATAAAAATACGCTCTAAAGTTCGCAAGTGTAAGCTATCGTTTAAGTTTGCCCTCTCAAGTTCAAGTTCATCTTTGAGAATCTGCACCAATTGTTTTGCATGTATTTGTATGATTTCTGTAAGCGTCAAAACCTTTGGCATATTTTCATGAATTAATAAAAGATTACAAGAAATAGATTGCTCGCAATCGGTAAAGGCATAGAGCGCATCGACCACCTCTTCGGAATAGACTCCTCGTTGCAGGCGAATTTCTATCTCCACCTTATCTGTGGTAAAATCGTTTATCTGTGAAACCTTCACCTTGCCATTTTTTGCAGCGTTTTCTATAGAGTTAATAAGGGACTCTGTGGAACTACCAAAGGGCAACTCAGTTATGAGAATACGTTTTGGGTCGCTGGTATCAAGTTTTGCACGAGTAATAATTTTTCCGTTTCCATCTTGATAATCAGAAACGTCGAGTAAGCCACCTGTTTGAAAGTCGGGATAGAGTTTGAAAGTTTCACCTCGCAAACATTTTTTTTCAGCATCTATAACTTCACGAATATTGTGACTCATGATTTTTGTCGACATGCCAACTGCAATGCCCTCCGCCCCCAAAATAATTGCCATGGGAAGTTTTGCGCGAAAGGCAAGAGGCTCCTTTCCTCGCCCATCGTAGGACGGATTGTATTTTGTAATAGCAGGATTATATAAAATATTTTTTGCAATGGACTTCAAGCGACACTCAATATAACGAGGAGCCGAAGCGCCGTCGCCGGTGTAGATATTGCCAAAGTTTCCTTGCTTTTCTATAAAGATTTCTTTATTTGCCAATACAATAAGGGCTCCTGCAATAGATGCGTCTCCGTGGGGGTGATACTTCATAACCTGTCCCACAACATTTGCAACCTTGTGAAACTTTCCATCATCCATTTCAAAGAGGGTGTGCATAATACGCCTTTGCACTGGTTTTAAGCCATCTTCTAAATCAGGAATTGCCCTATCTTTTATAACATAGCTTGCGTATTCTAAAAAGTTTTTATCAAATATATGTTTTACGTATGCCATTTTTTTATTTCCTTATGCGTCAACTTCTGCTAAAAGATTTTTTACAATAAAATCTCTTCGCTTTGGAGTATTTTTCCCCATGTAAAACTCAAGCAACTTAGGTACATCTTTGAGGGTTTTTACTTCCACGGGTATGAGCCGCATATCTTCACCTATGAACTGCCCAAACTCTGAAGGGTTTATTTCACCAAGCCCCTTAAAGCGAGTTACCTCGGCACTAGAACCAAGTTTTTGAAGCGCTTCATCTCGTTCAGCTTCCGAATAACAATACAAAGTTTCTTTTTTATTTCGCACGCGAAAGAGCGGTGTTTCCAAAATATAAACACGACCCGAGGTAACGAGCTCTTCAAAATACCCTAAGAAAAAAGTGAGCATGAGATTTCGAATATGAAAACCGTCGTTATCAGCATCGGTTGCGATAACTATTTTTTCATAGCGTAAGCCTTCTATGTCTGTTTCAATGCCGAGCGCCATCATAATATTGTAGAGCTCTGCGTTTTTATAAATTTCTGTTCGCTTTTTGCCAAACATATTTTCGGGTTTTCCCCGTAAGCTAAAAATTGCTTGCTTCATTACGTCGCGCGAGGAAACGATGGAGCCCGTTGCAGAATCTCCTTCAGTAATAAAAATCATCGTTCCCTCACCTTTTTTCCCATCCTCCAAGTGATACTTACAATCTTTTAACTTGGGAATTTTTAAGGCAATCTTTTTTGCTGCAGCTTGTGCTTCACGTTTTACCGTATTGAGCTCAGTACGAAGTTTTTCATTCGCAAGAATTTTTTGCTCCAAGACCTTTGCAACTTCAGCATTTCTATGTAAAAAATCATCGACAGCAGACTTTGTTTCATTTACAATCCAACTGCGTACCTCAGTATTGCCCAGCTTGTTTTTTGTTTGACTTTCAAAAATAGGCGATTGAATTTTTACCGCAACCGCCGCAATCATACCATCACGTATATCTTCACTCTTATAATTTTTTCTATAAAACTCATTTACGCCTTTGAGAAAACCTTCTCGAAAAGCAGAAAGATGCGTTCCTCCATCGGAGGTGTATTGTCCATTTACAAATGAAAAATAATTCTCCCCATATGCGTTGGAATGGGTAAAAGAAAATTCCAACTGCGCACCCTTATAATACCCAAGAGGATATAAACTCTCGCCTTCTATTTCGGATTTTAATAAATCGAGCAAGCCATTATTGCTTATAAATTTTTGGTCATTATAATTAAGCGTTAAGCCAGCGTTGAGATAGGCATAATTCCACAGACGTTTTTCTATAAATTCTTCGTTAAAAGTAAAAGAGCCAAAGACTTCTGTATCAGGAATAAATTCAACGTAGGTGCCATTTTTTACCTGCGCTTTGACAGAGCCTTTTTTTTCTTTTATAAGCTTTCCACGTTCAAAAGTCGCTTCAGCCATCTTTCCATCTCGAATGGATACAACGCGAAAATATTCGGAGAGCGCATTCACCGCCTTTGTTCCCACGCCGTTTAAACCAACAGAAAATTGAAAAACCTCATCATCGTACTTTGCCCCAGTGTTTATTTGCGAAACACATTCGACGAGCTTCCCAAGCGGTATTCCACGCCCATAGTCACGCACCTTGACGCGGTTTTCTTTTAGCTCCACATCGATTTGCTTACCATTTCCCATGATAAACTCATCGATCGCATTGTCGATAACTTCTTTTAAGAGTATGTAAATACCATCATTTTGATTTGTGCCATCTCCCAAACGCCCAATATACATACCCGTTCGCAAACGAATATGCTCCAAAGGGCTTAAATGCTTAATCTTTGACTCATCATAGACTGCAGGAGATTTTTTTGTACTTTTTGTTCCACCCATAATGAACCATTATAACATATATTTAAAAACTTAGAAAGATATACAGAAAATAAGCTACCAAAAACGGGACGTTTTGGTCTTCATTTTATATCCTCCTCATCTTTATGCATATCTACTGCATTCTTATTTTTCACAGGAAAAAATTTCCATAGTAAAATAAATACCGGCACAGCCATCATTGTCGTACCTTAGTCAAAACAAAACCGACAAGGAGAGCGAAAAAACCATTCATCCCTATAAAAATATTCGCATTGTATTTTTTAGAAAACTCATTCTATTTTCTCCTTCAATTATTTTTTCAGCAAAGCTATTCATTGTCGCACCTTAAAGGTAAAACTCAAAAAAGAAGCTCGGTTCACCAAAATATGACCAAGCTAATACAGCAAAACGCATACGATGAAAGAGTAATTTAGAGAAAAGAGTATTTTTTTTTACTTATTTTTTAAGAGATTTCTTTAGCAAGATTTGCCTTATCGCGCAGCAGTCTATCGATTTCATCAGCTGCCGCAGTAATTTTATTTGACAATCCTTCGTTTTGCTCTTTTAAACGCTCGATACTTTCATTGTTTTGAATAATATTTTGTTGCATGTGTTTTTTTTGTCTTTCTTTTGTTGCTATCTCTGCTTCCAAATCAATATAGGCGATTTTTTTCTCATTATTTCGTATCGTTTTTTGAATTTCTGCCGCTTCTTTTATAAGGGCAAATAAACCATCATCCATGTCATCAGTTTTTTTAACAGCCTTTTTTACTTCATTCCCAATTTTTTCATCAATAAATGCTTCACCGATGATCGCATATTGATTTTCTATATCGATTTGTATATCGAGAGCCTGCTTTTCCAAAGCAATTGTTTTTTTATTGAAGGAGCCCTTGGGACCAATCGCATCGATATTTTGTGCAATTAATTGTTCTGCATTTTGTGCATTTGCCAAAAGCACTTTTTTTTCATTTAAGCTCTCCTGTCTTTGAAGCGCTTTTGTATGTGCGTCGAGAATTTCCTGGTCAAAATCCTTCGCCTCCTCTCTCGTAAAAACTGATGCCTGTACACCGAGGTGGCCTACATCCACATAGAGTTTTTGCAGTTTTCTTTCTTGCCCAGTTAAATTTGCTGAAGTCGTAGAAAGTTTTACTTGGTTTAATATTTTTGAGAAAAAACCCATTTTTTCTATTTCAGCCCGCTCTGTGTCTATTTTTTCTTCGATATTTTTTATGACTGCTTTTTGTGTCTCATATTCGGCAAAACTTTCACCAAGAAAATCTGCAAAAACAGGGCTATAGTTTTCCAAAAGAAGCTTGCCAAAATCTTTTAAAAGATCAGACCACTCTTTCGAGAGTTCTTTTATTTCAGCATCGAGTATTTTTTGACTTTCAATCTCACTTAAAAAACGCTCTTGTAAGCTTGCAAGCTCTTCGGTTAAATCTTCCAAGTGCTCCTTATCTTCCAGTAAGCGCAAAATAGTCTCTCTTTCTTTTTCTCCCACAAAGCTATGATTTTGCTCATACAGGATTTTCCCCGTCTTTCTTGCAAGAAGTTTTTTTTCTTCAAGCAATCTTTGTGTATCTTTTTCTATATCTCGTTTTGTTTCTCTATTTTCCATAAAAAACCTCATATATTTTACTTTAACAGATATACATACTAGCATGTTTTGAATATAAAAGCAAAACCTTAGTCTTGTTCTTTTAGTTTTTTTTTGCTAATCTTTTTTTTATACAAAAAAGCTATCGAATTTCCATAAAAAAGGATGTACTATGCTCGCTATTTTCTTTAACTCGCTTGCTATCGGCTATTCTGGTGCCATGATGCCTGGCTCATTATTAACCTATACAATAGAAAAAAGTGCCAAAGAAGGCAAATCAGCTGGCTTTATTATCAGCCTCGGTCATGCTTTTTTGGAGTTTTTCTTAGTTATCTTTCTGTTTTTGGGTCTCGGTCAATTTCTAACAAGCAAGCTTGCAAGTATAAGCATCGGTCTAATCGGGGGCGGAATCCTTTGCTTTTTGGGTATTTCCTCACTTAAAGAAAGCCTGCAAAATAAAAAAGGAGATGAAAAAGTAAAAAAAGATGGGGACGAAGTTCTCATCAAAGGCGAAAAAAAAGAGGTCCTAAAAAATCACTCTTTCCACGAAGAAAATGAACCAGCTTTTTTAAAAAAGCGAAACCTTTTTTTTGCAGGTATTGTATTAAGCGCTACAAACCCCTATTTCCTCGTCTGGTGGGCAGCGATTGGGCTAAAACTCTTAGTCGATGCGCACACCGTTCTCGGAATCTTTGGCATCGGCCTTTTTTACTTCGGGCATATTCTCGCCGACATAAGTTGGTATAGCATTGTCTCGCTTCTCATAGCAAAAACAAGCCAATTCCTCAAAGCTTCTGTGTATCGAATTATTATTATCTGCCTAAGTTTTGTACTTATTTTCTTTGGTGCACGCTTTATCTACAAAAGTCTCCAGCTCATCTTTTTTTAGTAAAACCTTTTTTTCTAGCGACTTTTATATTCTTTTTTATCAGATTTCCTCTAGCCTTTTCAAAATATCACTTTTCTATTTTTTTTCCTTGACAATACCGCATTGCACACTTTATCATTAGATAATACTTTTACATGATTTTTTTCTATTAAAAATAAAAAATGTAAAGAAAAAACACGAAGGAGCTTTGAATGGATTTTATTACAAAACAACTAAAAAATGTTACTATAGCAGGTCACGGACAAGCCGGAAAAACACGGCTTACCGAACAACTTCTCTATGTTGCAGGAGTAATAACAAAGCCCGAATCCGTAGAGTCAGGAAAAACAGTCAGTGACTATACGGCAGAAGAAATCGAAAGACATATTTCGATTTACGCTTCCCTTTCTCATCTCGTATGGAAGGATAAAAAGCTCAATTTTTGGGATGCACCGGGTTCTTCTGACTTTGTTGGTGAAGTTATATCGGCTTTTCGTTCCAGTGAAATGGCACTCATGCTTTTAGATGGAAGAAATGGCGTACAAATAGAAACAATAAAACTCTGGCGAGATTTAGACCGTAGAAACAAACCTCGTCTTGTCTTTATCAATCGTTTAGAAGAAGAACGTTCCATTGCTGAAACAATACCGCAAGATTTACGAGAAAAATTCTCATGCGAACCCTGTTCTGTGAGCATTCCCATGGGAAAAGGTGACTCATACGAGGGCGTTATAGATGTTATCAAAGGAAAGGCTTTTTTTGTACCTGCTGATGGCGAAAAAGAAAAAGAAGCCGATATCCCAGAAAAATATATGGCAGCCTTTGAAGAAGCACGGGGTATTTTAGCAGGTGCTGCAGCCGAGGGCGATGACGACCTTTTTGTAAAATTCATCGATGAAGGAGAGCTCACACAAGAAGAAATTATTCACGGCTTAACTATTGCCCTTGAAAACAACCGCATCGTACCTGTTTTTGCAGGGAGCGTTGTAAAAAACTCCGGCTTAGTTTCCCTCCTCGACTTTATCGCAGATATAGCACCTTCTCCCGAAAATGCTCTAGAAAAGCTCAAAGGCGATGCGGATGAAGATGCTACGACAATAAAAATTTCTCCTGAAGGCAATCTCACTGCACTTGTAGTAAAATCTTCAAGCGATCAGTTTTCAGGTAAACTTTCTTATCTTAAAATAGTAACAGGCACGCTCAATGCTGACAGCGAAGTATTTAACCTTGCCGATGGCAGAAAGGAAAAAATAGGCAAGCTCTATACGAGTGTAGGGAAAAAACTCATTGAAGTGAAAAAACTTGTTGCAGGGGACATTGGTATTGCGGCAAAATTGGCAAATGCAAAAACAAGTGACACGCTCAGCTCAGTGCAAAATGCCAAACCATTGATAAAACTGCGGCATCCAGAACCTGTCTTCTCTATGGCAGTAAGTGCAAAGGAAAAGAAAGAAGAAGACAAGATGAACGAATTGCTCAATCGCTTTTCAGAAGAAGATAGAACGCTCTCCTTCCAATACAATGCAGAAACAAAACAAAATGTGCTCTCTGGAATGGGCGAATTACATATCAATATTCTTCTCGATAAGGTACGCAGTACCGCAAAAATTACCATAGATACCGCAGTTCCACGAGTCGCCTATCGCGAAACAATTCAAAGAAAGGCACAGGCAGAATACACACATAAAAAACAATCTGGTGGACATGGTCAATACGGGCGAGTTGTTCTCGCTGTGGAACCACTTCCACGCGGTGATGAGTATAGCTTTACAAATGCGGTATTTGGTGGAGCTATTTCAAAAAACTATATCCCCGGTGTTGAAAAAGGTATAAAAGAAGCGATGCAAAACGGTGTTCTCGCAGGCTATCCTGTCGTCGATGTAGGGTCCACTGTTTTGGACGGAAAAGAGCACCCAGTAGATTCCAGTGAAATGGCTTTTAAAATTGCTGCTCGAAATGCCTTTAGGGAAGCATCGCGTTCTGCAGGACCTATCTTACTTGAACCGATTATGAACATCACGGTATGGGTTGAAGCAAAATATCTTGGAGATATTATGTCTGACCTTTCTTCAAAACGCGGACGCATCCTCGGGCAAAGTCCCTTGGGAGGCGGCATAGAAGAAATTCGGGCACAAGCACCACAAGCTGAGCTTATAAAATATGCAATCGACCTTCGCTCAATGACGAGTGGTACTGGTAGTTTTGAAACAAGCTTTTCACACTACGACCCCATCTCCGGGAAAATTGCTGATGATGTTATAGCAAAAGCAAAAGAATTCATGGGCGATTATCTACGAGAAGATTAAAAGAATTTTTTGTAGTACATAAAAAAAGCTGTTAAACCGCACCGGGCTTGACAGCTTTTTTTGTTTTTAAAAGATACTTCCAGTCTGTGGTTTTTTATACGTTTAACTTATTATAAGAAGTTCAAGAGAGCCTGTGGCTTCAATTTTTTCGTTAAGCGAAAAAACAAAAAAGTCTTCTTTTTTTACATCGAGACTTTCTCCTGAGTTTGAAAAAAGTTTTCCCTCACCTTCCAAAACAAAGATACTTGCAAATTCTTTTTCTTCAACGAAGCTTTCTCCCGTTTTTGCATCAATTTCATAACTCAGTTTTATCTCGCTCGTACTTGAAATTGTTTTTTTCTCAAGCTTAAAATAGGGGCATGAAAAAGAGCCACTAAAAGGGGATTCGGGCTTGGGCTGAATGGGCTTAAAAACCGAGATACCTTCATCTATGTGCATTTCCCGCTCGCGTCCCCAGTCATAAAGTCTATAGGTTACGTCACTCGCTTGCTGCACTTCCAGCAAACGCAAACCGCCCTGAATTGCATGGACTGTTCCCGCAGGTATAAACACAAAGTCTCCCTTGGAAAGCGGCACAATGCGCAATAAAGATTCGAGATTTTCTTTTGCATCTGGCTTAGAAAAATCCGCATGGAAAATACTCGAAAGTGCTTCTTTTGAAAGCTCTCTTGTAAGCCCACAAATAATACTGGCATCCTCATCGGCATCTAAAACATACCAAGCCTCTGTTTTACCAGCTATTTTTTCCCCTGCAAGTTCTCGATCATCAGGATGCACTTGCACAGAAAGCCTTTCATTCGCTTGGATGAGTTTTATTAAAAGTGGATAATTTTCACC